>NZ_DBLZAX010000022.1:0-48182 GCF_057607445.1 Xylanibacter sp.
TTGGATGGCAGCATGAAGCTTACCAAAGACTCTAACATTGAATTTTCCATGATGCAAAGATAAGATTTTTTTTCTTTCCCCACTATTTATCGGGTGAGCCCTTTTTTTCATAGATAAAGTTTTTGTTGTTAACAATTATTGTTTTAATAAAGATTTCAAGCCATATCAAGCTTGATTTTGTTGAGAGGATGCCGCCTGCAGGTGTGTATGCAAAGAGGACTGTGAACTTAAACAATTACCGGTTGAAATGGGAATAAAACCTATTAAAAAAGGAATTTAAAATCAACTATAAAGCAGAAACAACTCCCTAAACCTGGGTAAAGATAAATACAATATTTCAAAGCTGAAATATTTTGCCTGGTAAATCTTATTATTTTAATGTTTTTTAAATTTAACATTTATAGCATTTTTAATTGCAATATGCTATACTTTGTACATATTTATTTACAAACTGAAAAAGGCATGAATAGGCTTTTCTGCCCATTTCTCAATACGACAGCACACATAAAATCGACAAATGGGGCACACAATATCACAAAGAAAGAATCATGTCCGCCAGCAGAACGGCAGTCTCAGCTTCATCCCTCGGAGCATCCTTCGGTTTCCATGCAACAATGAATCTTACCGATGCCGACCTGACACTGTAACCTCTGCTCTCCCACTCCGCAAGCGTCTTCTGCATATTGACAGACAACTTGGCCACAGGCATGCCGGCTGCATTATACAGAAAATGATTACCGTATGTAAGCCTGTCGCCGCTACGCAAGGCAAGAACTTCGCTTTTACGGCCTTTGAAGAACTGCAGATACACATCTTTGTGAGAAAGCTGCAAGACTATCTCCTCTGGCATGGCATACTGCTCTCGGTCTGTCATGTGGCGGTCAGCTCTCAAACGGTCAAAACAGTTGCCGTTGGTATAGACAAAGAGTCGCTGCTTAGCCCGCGTCATTCCTACATAATAGCGGCGCATCAGGCAGTCGTCTTTCGCATAATTGCCGGAGATAAGCATATACACATCGTCAAACTCACGGCCCTTTGCCTTGTGTATTGTCGATACAACGACATCGGCCCCTGACAGGTCGCAGAAATCTTCGACTGACGATTCAAACACAAACTCCTTGAAATCGCTTAGATATTTAGTCTTGCTGGTCTGCTCAAAAAGTTCGATGCAACGCTTCAGATACACCAAACTTTTACTTCTTTCATAAAACGAGAATGTTTTCTGTTTGGCATTTTCCCATAAGTCATCCTGAATCAGCGGTGAAGTAATATGCTTGCTTATGTATTTCATAAAGTATCTCACCTCTACCATGTTCCAAAAGAGCATGCCTTCCATCGACTGTATCAGTTTGCATCTTATGCCGTGTCTGCGCAGAATGGCAACAAGCGTAACCGTTTCTTCGTTTGTCTGTGTGAGTATGCACGACGAACCTTTGCCCTTATACGACATCAAGCAGTCCACGAGCGGCTTATACATATACAAAGAATTGCAGTGGACGACCTCTACCCTACCGTCGCTGTCTTTCATCGACTTTATAGGCGTTACCTTCATTCTCCGGCTTACGTTACGCAAAAAGTCATTAGAGAAATCTACCAAATGACGCTCACTGCGGTAATTCTCCGTCATTTCTATAAAACGGCTCCCCTCTTCCTTTGTCAACTGATACATATATTTAGAGTCAGACCCGCGAAACTCATAAATGTTCTGGTCGTCATCACCAACGGCTATCACGCGCATGTCATCATTGGCATCCATCAGTGCCTTTACAAGTTTATATTCGTCGCCACTCATATCCTGCGCCTCGTCTATAACAAGCACCGTCTTGCCTATCTTTGACGGCTCCACCTCACCGTCGACAATCATCTGGGCCGCACGCCCAACGACATTGTCAACATCATCAAGATTGCCGATACGTCCTAACAAGTCAAAGCAATAAGAATGGAATGTCTTTATCTCAACAAAGTGGGCTGCGTTGCCAATCAGCTGCATCAGCCGCTGCTTAAATTCTGTCGCCGCAGCCCTCGAGAAGGTCAGCATCAAGAGCTGCTCATGCTTCACATCTTCAAGCAACAAAAGCGATGCCAGCTTATGAACGAGCACACGCGTCTTGCCGCTACCCGGACCGGCAGCAACAACAATACAGCGCGACTCTTTATCAGAAATAATTTCCATCTGCCGTTCCGACAGCTGTCCGAAAAGTTGCTTGTATTTCTTTGGCGTAAGATTGCGCTGCAGATCGTTAACTCTCTCACCCTTGAAATATTTTGATATAAACTTTTTATAATCCATCCGGAAATAGTCGCTGACATACTGCAAAGCCGCGTCATAGTCTTTCACCATCAGGTTAGCATATTCGCCGACGATATGCACCTGCTGTATCTTCTGCTTGTAAAACTCATTGAGCATGCGGTAATCTTCCTGTTTGAACCTCGATTTGGTGTCCTTTATTCTTTGTATGTTCATCGCGTTATAAAGGACAAGAAATCCTCCTTCAAGCTTGAGCGCGCCTATCCTCGACAGATACAGCAATGCCTCTTCCACATCATCGAGCTTTACATTGTCTAATTCAGTGAAAAACGACTTTTGTTTTTGCTTTATATAATTAAGGAGTCCCACAACAGAGAACATAACCGGTTTGCAGCCCGACTTGTCGCCGTCTTTATCATCCACCTGTCCGTAAAGCCATTCTATCGCAACCTGGCATATCTCCATACGCTTTTCAAGACGCTTAATAGTCGACTCCATATCGCCCATGCGCCTCAACTCCATATTATGCTGTGCGTCCTCCTTTTTGCGCACATATCCCTTCACTGTCAGAAAATAAAGTAAGGTGCGTATGTCTTTCTCTTTAGACGTGGTTATGCCATAGTTCAAGGCATTGTCGTTAAACTGCTTGCACGATATGCGCAGCGGCTCATCGGGCAGACTGCTCAATATGTATTTCTCAAGTTTCTCAAATCTCGTCAGCAGCAACATTGCCTTACGCTCTGAGTCGCCTGCGTCAAGCAGGTATGCCGAAATATCCCTGCTGTCGGCCAAGATGCCGGCCTGCCGCATACGCTCAACCACAGACACCACTTCGCTCTTGTTCAGTCCTAATATGTCTGCCAGATAGTCAATGCGCGACTCGCCCTCAGCGTCTCCGGCCTTGGCTATGTTTTTCTGCGAAATCAGCGACTTTATTATTCTCACGGCGGTCTCCGTTTCGTCGCTGCCGAACAATACCGACGACGTTATGCGCTCTCTTGCCTCGTCCATGTTTTTCACGGTAATGCCTGTAGCATAAACATGCGGCACGTTGTTGCCCCTTATCAGATATCCGCTCTGCTCCAGCGTGGCGAGAGCCGTGCGCACGCGTGTTTCTATGTCATACACCGAATCGTCCCATCCGGCGCAACGAGCTATCTCCAATGCCGAACAGCTAACCTTAGTGCGGTGCTTTGTAAGATTCTTCACGGCTCTCCACACCTGCTGGATTTCGCTGATGCTCAGCTTTGTCTGATTAAGCAATATGAAATGCTTGTCCAGGTCGTTGTCATTATACAGCACGTAGCAGCGTGCCGTCAGTTCGGGGTCGCGCCCAGCCCTGCCGGCTTCCTGAACATAATTTTCAAGCGAGTCGGATATGTCGTAATGCACGACAAGCCCCACATCTTTCTTGTCAACTCCCATTCCGAAAGCCGAAGTTGCCACTATTATGCGCACCCTGCCGCTCATAAAGGCATCCTGATTGCTTATCTTCTCATCGGCATCCATCTTGCCGTAGAAAGGCAAAGCCTTCAGTCCGTCGGAAGTCAGCTTGCGCGCAAGGTCGACAGTGCGCTTTGTGCGCGACACATATACTATCGCAGGACAGTTGAATTCCGACACGAGCGACCTAAGCTTCAGATACTTGTCGTTGTCGGTTTCGGCATATATTACCGAATAGCGCAGGTTGGTTCTTGAGGCATTAGAGGCAAAAAGTTCAAGATTGATGTTAAGCGTCTTGCTGAAATAATCGCAGATGTCCTGTATCACTTTCTGCTTTGCCGTCGCAGTAAAACACGACACGGGTATAGGCGTCTTGCACCTTTTTCTTTTCTGATATTCGCTGATAAACTTGCCTATGTAGAGATAGTCAACCCTGAAGTCCTGCCCCCATGAAGAGAAGCAGTGGGCCTCATCAATGACAAACCTCACAACATTGCGCGCTGTCAATATCTTTTCGATTGTCTTCGACCTCAGAGTCTCGGGGGAAATATACAGGAGTGAAGCGTCGCCGTCCTGCACTCTTTTTATTGCCAGCGAGCGCGATATAGGGTCAAGCAGTCCGTTAATGGTAACGGCGTCAGTTATGCCACGGTCTGCAAGATTGTCCACCTGGTCTTTCATCAGCGACTGCAAAGGCGAAATTACTACAGTCAGTCCGTGAACGGAACGGCCCTGCATCAGTGCCGGCAACTGAAACGTAAGCGACTTGCCTCCGCCTGTAGGAAATATGGCAAGCAGCGACTTGCCGTCTATCGCAGCCTTGGCAGCCTGCTCCTGAAGCGGCACTCCGTCGTAAGTGCGAAAGCCGTCGTATCCAAAGAAAGTCTTCAGGTTATATCTCACGTTGAGCTTTGTGTTGCAGTAGTCGCAGCCTTCGCTGCAGCTTGTCTCACGCAGCAACTTCATGACAAACTCAACGGCAGGATAATTCTTAAGCACCCATCCGGGAGTAACCGAGCGGTAGTCTGTAGTATCTATCAGCGCCAGCGCATATGCCAGTTCACAGGGATATTGCCTTATCATTAAGTCCACATCTGCATGACCGCAAATCATTCCTTTATATATACTGCGCACAAGGTCAGCCAGTCTGTCGTCGACAGCCGTTGTACCTACCATCTTGAAAAATCCTTCAAACTCACGTTTATCTTTCAATAACGACGCAAACAAAATGCGCTTTTCGTCAGACAGCGAATTCCATTGTGCCACTTCGTCCATCAGCAAGTCTCTTGCCTTCTCGCAGTCGTTCACGGGATTGTTCATCTGATCGCTCACCAGCTTGTCGTCTTTCACAAGTCTGTGATACGGACGCTCGGGAAAGAGCAACGGCGAAACATAGAGCGTGTCTACCAAAATCCATGGGCACGGCTCGTCTTCAAACAGATATTTTATGTCATGGTGTATGATGTTATGGCCGCACAGATAATCGACATCTTTCAGAAAACCGAGCAGTTCGCTTTTGGATGACTTATGAAACACGCCACCGTCATGACGCAGCGCACCAATATCATGCACCTTATGGTCACTAAGCCCAATCTCAGTATCTATCACGGCATAACGCGGAGCATTATTATATGTGTCGGATGCAGTTTTTTGACTGAAGATTCCATTCTTATCCTCAGCCTTAATTCCCCGTATTAGTCTTTCCCATATTTTCATGCTTTCCAACCGTAAAAAATTTGTCAACGGTGCAGTCTGACGGCATCATCAATATGCCTCTATCTGCAAATATCCAATTATCAAGGTTACACTTATCTGATTGCAAGACTTGCAATAATTCTTTACAAAAATACAAAAAACTATTTTATTCACATTAATTCAACAAGATTTTATTCGAATTAATGCTACCAACGCAAATTAACCCAAGCTGCAGCAATAACAGCTAATAATACTTATTATAAAAACCTATGCGAATAAAAATCAACAGGAAACCATGTTGCGTTATCTGAATTTACGAAACATCATACTGCCATATCCTGCCTTTCGAGAAACAAGATATGGCAGTATTATTTATAGAAGAGAGATGCTTTATTGGTAATTTCCGAATCAATTATGCAACCTATTGCTCATTCTCCCCTTGGTAAGCCTCAACCACATATAAATCAACCATGGGATAACTACTTGCCACATGCTCGATACATCTCTTCACGTCATCCCACTTTAAGCCACCCAATCCGGCACCTATCGCCGGCATGGCTATTGCCTTAACATCATTACAGACGGCCAAGTAAAGCATTCTGTCTAACGAACCTTCAATATACTCAATTTCAGCCCGGGTACGCCATGTAACCTGAGTTCCGAGATTATATATGTGTCCACCGCCATAATCATAGTCGAACACATCTCCGGGACAAAATTCCCCTTCTTTACACAACTGCTTATACTTAACATACATATCCGGAAATTTAAAGCACAGAAAGCATGGCTAAAATGTTCACGCTTATTTCCTAAAAATAACTCTATGACTTACGCATAAAAAGTGGCCCACTTTTGAGTGAAAAGTGGCCGAGTTACGGGTCGTAAACAGGCCACTAACAGTTTAAAAGTGAATACACGTTATTTTGTTACACAAACACTATATAAAAAGAACGAAAATATCAACCTCAAACATAACAAGCCGAAAATGTTACGATTTTTACGCACTTTTTTCTTTATGATGAAATTCTGGGCTTGAAATGACGCAAAAATGATAAGGAGAAAGCAGTAAGATGATGTATTGAACGACGGTAAAAACCGACATACGGACATTACTTTCGGCAGGCAAAAAAAGCCATAATAAGAAGATGCTTTACCATAAAGCATGATTATGTTTTTTTACTAAAAAAATCAGAAAGCAATCAGAATTTATTCTATCTTTGCAAAAAAGCACAAGATTATGAAGAAACTCTATTTAATAACATTAATATTCAACGTCTGCATCCTGTCTGCTGCAGCACAAACGTCAGCTAAACAGAATGCACAACAGCCTGCTGACTCTATAAAAATAACAACGTGCAATGCCGGCATGACGACGATAAGAAATGTTCATCTTGGCAAGAAAGATTCTACGCTGCATAAACTAAAGGTGTATAAAATTGACAACAATGCCATAAAGACACCTAAATACGATGCATTCAAGGAGAGCATGAAAAGAAAGCCACAGGCCGTTGACTTGCTAAGAGACATTGCCGGACACATTATTAAATAATAGACAAACGCAGAATTAAATAACCGGTATACGCCGAAACACCAACATCACGGATAAGCCAACAACAGAATATGATGGCATAAAGCGTCGGCGCAAGACTCTTACAGATGATAAAATCCAAAGAAACATACCATGTGCCTATGAGCCGTTCTTGACTTAAGGCATGAAACATGGGCATGAAAGAATTATTTAACACAAAAATTAGTACGCAATAGCAACTAATTCAAAATATAATATTACCTTTGCAAAAAATTTAAATTATGCCAAAGGAACTGTTAGGAACAACAATAGGAAAACTGCGCAACAAGCTGCACCGCCTGATGAAACAGCGATATGCTGCCGAGGCAAGCATAAAACTTACCGTTGAAGAGTTTATACTCTTGACAATGATAAGGGCTAAGACCGACCAGATTCTGCAAAACATTGCCATAGCAACAGGCAAGAACAAGTCGGTTGTGATGCGCATGATAGACTCGCTCGAGAAGAAAGGCCTCGTGAAACGCACCGTAAACCCGGAAGACAGACGCGAGAATCTGCTCAGCACCACAGACATGGGCGAACAGGTTGTTGCCGAATACCACAAAATTGAGAAGAAGCTGTCTTACGAATTACTGAAGGGCATACCCGACGAAAAGGTGGAGGTATTCTTCGAGGTAGTAGAGGAAATATCAAGGCGCACAAACAGTCTTTAACGCGATAAAGGCAAACTATCCGGAAAATAAAGCTCACATCAGCCGTTATATCTCAAATTCAGTCACCTAGAAGTTTAAGTCGTCCACATTGCGCTGACCTCAGAAACGCCAAGGCATACCATGCTTTAACCTGCGGCACGAAAGGCAACAAAGACGGTAACATAAAAGGTGACCGAAACATAACCTTATGTTTGAGCTTATTATTTTATAGAGATAGTTGCTATTGTAAACTATTTATATTATCAATAAAAATCAGATGAAGAATATAATTAAAAATGTTATTACGTGCCTGTTGCTGATTTGCCCGGTATCATTACACGCACAGCAGACAGCACGCATCATGAGTTTGAATGAATTATTCTCACTGGCCGACACGCAGAGCAAGACGATAAAGATTTACGAGTCGGTTGTAAGCGGCGCCGAGAAGGACATCTCGGTAGCAAAGAATGCCTATCTGCCCAGCGTGGAGTTCTCGGCTTCGGCAACGTTCAACGGCAACGCATGGGTGGCCGACCGCGACTTTTCAAACGGACATTCATTTTCATCGCCTCATTTTGGCAACAACTTCGCAATAGAGGCCTCGCAGGTGGTGTTTGCCGGAGGTGCAATCCACTATAACATAAAGGCCCTGGAGATACAAAAGAGAATAAGGGAGTGGGAACTTGCCTCGCACAAGCAGGACGTTTACTTCCTGCTGACAGGCTATTATCTCGACTTGTACAAATACCGCAACCTGCTCACTGTGTATGACAGAAACATGGAACAGACGCGCCAGGTGATACGAGACATGCATGCACGCGAAGCTGCCGGAGTGGCACTGAACAACGATATCACCCGATATGAGGTGCAGTATCAGAATCTGCAATATAAGCGCACTGAGCTTGTAAGCTCGATAAACATCTGTAACGACAAACTGGTAACGATGCTCGAACTGCCTAAGGACACGGAGATATTCCCCGACACGACACTCCTGTCGAGTAACATGCCGAAACCCGGCGAAGCCGAATTTCAGGACATAGCCTACAAGAATTCGCCTATACTAAACAAGAACAGGCTTGCGCTCGACATGCTCAGCAAGAAGGAGAAAGTGATAAAATCGGGCTACATGCCGCAGATAAGCATCATAGCCGGCGACAATCTTAAAGGTCCCATCACATACGAAATACCTGTATTGGACAACAACATCAACACATGGTACGTAGGCGTAGGACTAAAATTCAACATAGGCAACATATACAAGCTGCCAAAAGACCTGTCGCGCCTGCGCTCTTCAGTGGAGCAGTCGCACAACGAACTTGCGTCGGCCGAAGAAAGCGTATCGCTCGACGTAAACGCCGCATATACAAGATATCTCGACTCGTTTGAACTTCTGAAGACACAGGAAAAGAGCCTTCAGCTTGCACGCGAGAACTATGACGTGATAGCAAACCGCTATGCCAACGACCTTGTGCTCGTGACCGACCTCGTAGACGCCGACAACCTCAGACTGTCGGCCGAGGTTCAGTATGTCAACGCACAGATAAACGTAATATACAATTATTACAAGCTCATTTACTCAACCGGTTCACTGAATACGATAATTAAATAATCAAAAATAATTATGAACAGAAAAAACAAAAAGATATTGCGCAACATCATCGTAATCGCAATAATTCTGAGCGGACTGACATGGGTCTGCTCAAAGTTCATACACTTCGGCAATGTTGAATACACCGACAATGCCCAGATAAGACGAAACATCATACCGATAAACTCGCGCGTGCAGGGCTTCATACAGAAAGTATGCTTCGATGATTTCCAGTTTGTACACAAAGGAGACACTCTCGTAATCATCGAAAGCTCTGAATATAAGCTGAAAGTAGAACAGGCAAAGGCAAACTATCAGAAAACACTCATGGAGAACACGGCCATGGGAACGGCAATATCTACCACGGCAAACAACCTTTCGGTTTCTGACGCAAGCATAGAGGAACTGAGAATAAGGATGAACCAGACCGAAACAGACTACCAAAGATATAAACAGCTGTATGCACAAAAGGCCGTTACACGTCAGCAATATGACAACGCAAAGGCCGACTATGAGGCTACGAAGGCCAAATATGACATGCTCGTTAGACAAAAGAAAAGTACATCGCTCGTAAAAGACGAACAAACACAGCGCCTTGAGCAGAACCAGACAAACATAGACGTAGCCAAGGCAGCAAAAAACCTGGCCGAACTGAATCTGTCGTACACCGTGATTGTTGCCCCGTGCGACGGTTACACATCACGCAAGGCCCTGCAGGAAGGACAGTTTATACAGCCGGGACAGACTCTGCTGTCAATAGTTGAATACGACAACGTGTGGATTATAGCCAACTATAAGGAAACACAGACGGCCAACATACGCGAAGGCATGCCCGTAAGCATAAAGGTAGACGCCGTGCCGGGCATTGAATATCACGGCAAGGTAGGCAAGCTGGCCAACGCCACAGGCGCACAGTATTCGATAATACCGCAGGACAACTCTGCCGGAAACTTTGTAAAGATTGAACAGCGCGTTCCAATAAAGATTGTATTCACAAAGGAGAACAGCAAGGAAGCTATAGAACGCCTGCGCTCGGGAATGAACGTAGAATGTGAGGTTAAATACTAAAGCCTATGCCAGCACCTTCACCACAAGAAGTAGCAGCCGCAAGGCGCATAATGGTATGGAAAGACTTTGTGCCCCAGCCTCTGCGCTTTCCGCTGATAATATTTATAATTGTTGTCTACATGTTCTCCGGCGGCATATACATGTCGGCCGTGGCCGAGATGACGGGAACATGGGGCTGGATCAACGAAGACGTAATGATGGCAGGCTATGCCTCAATGACGGGACTTACAATGGCCTTTCCGCTGCTGTTCAGGATACTGTTCAGATTCACAACGCGCGACGTTCTCCTGTTCTCTGGTGCAGTGTTTATCATATGCGACTACATCTGTATGATATGCGACTTTCTCCCGCTTGTTGTTGCCCTGTCATTCATTAGCGGTTTCTTTAGAATTGTAAGCACTTTTGTTTGTTGGAGCAGCATCCAGCTGAAGATTACGCCAAAAAGAGACTTTGCGGTGTTCTTTCCATTCCTGTTCACGTTTGTCCTCGGCAGCGTGCAGCTTGTCAACGTTGCCACAGGATACAGCATTTATGCATTCGACTGGCAGGCCATGCACCGCATAACCATTGGTGCATTCATACTTGTTTTCGCGCTGGTTTATTTATGCATGCGCAGCAAGTTCCGTCAGGGTCCCTACATCCCGTTCAAGGGCATCGACTATCTCGGCGGAATAATGTGGACTCTGTGGCTGTTCTGCATCATATTCATCTGCGTATACGGCGAACACTACGACTGGCTTGACGGCGAACCAATCCGCATAGCCATAGCGTTTGCGGTAATTCTGCTGCTGATGTGTCTGCAACGTGCTGCCACAATCAGGCATCCTTACATAAACATAAGGACGTTTTCGCAACACAACATGCTCTATATATTCATCCTGTTCGGGTGTATGACGCTGATGTCTGCCACGGCTACATCCACCCAGAACATATTTACCAGTTCGATTCTTGGATACGACGCACGCCACAATGCCGACCTCAACTGGGGCATAACGGCAGGAATAGCCGTAGGCACGGGCTTTTTCTTCATGGCTCTGACGAAGTGGAAATGGCGCATTAAGGACATCGTCTTAACCGGGTTCGTTTCTTTTCTGCTTTACCAGACGATGCTGTATTTCCTTATCGACCCTTCAACGGAGAAATACATGCTGTATCTGCCCATGCTGCTTAAGGGCGCCGGAGTGAGCATTGTGTACACATCGCTCACCTACGCCCTTGCCGGCTGCGTCACGTTTGAGTATTATTTCGAGGCCATGTGCGTCATCGGATTTATCCGAACGAGCTTCGGCGGACCGCTCAGTTCGGCCATAATGACCAGGATTTTCAACAACGTCAAACAGGCAAACACAGCCAATCTTGGCAGCTACATCGACCCGATGTACTACAACTGCGAATCGTTTCAGACTCTATACAGCGAATTTCAGCGGCAGATGCTCATGGTCAGCCTTAAAGAGGTCTACGGATGGGCCGTGATAATGGCCGTGATAATCCTGCTCGCCATACTGCTGTCTGACTATCGCGTACACCTTGGTGCAAGGGCTAGTCAGATGCTTAGGCTGTCGCAAATATGGAGGCAAGTGCGCCACAAGTCTGATTAAGGTGTCAAAAGCATAACGGCACGGAGCCTTACAGACGGCAGCACAAGACATGACAAACAAGCCGTCAGCCGGATATTTCTGCCACAAATTACAGGCATGCTCTGAAAATGGCCGAAAAACCGTAACTTTTTCGCCATATATAGTTAAAGATTAAGCATTGGCAACGTCAATAAGCATTATATATTAAGAAAACATCGCAGGTTTAGTTTCAAACCGTTAGTGGCCCGTTTACGACCTGTAAACGGCCCACTTTTCATACAAAAGTGGGCCACTTTTTATCCGCAAACGGCATACTAATTTCAGACTAAATGCAAGTTGATGAAACAAGGGAGACACAACGAGCGGCAAGGCACGCTGCACTATAAATGAAACAAGGACACCGTACACCTAAAAAATAACGGCAAACACACAAGAATATCGCTGCAAAATCTTATCTTTGCAGCGATATTTTTTATTTTAGAAAAACAGAAAATGCTTATGAAAAATAACAGAATAACCGAACTTTTCGGCATTGAATATCCCGTAGTTCAGGGCGGTATGGTGTGGTGCAGCGGCTGGCGACTGGCTTCTGCCGTGAGCAATGCGGGCGGTCTGGGACTGCTCGGAGCCGGATCAATGCACCCGGAGACGCTGCTTGAGCACATAAACAAGATGAAAGCTGCAACCGACAAGCCGTGGGGCGTGAACGTTCCGCTGATGTATCCCGAGATAGACAGACTCATGAAGATGATAATAGACGAGGGCGTAAAGGTTGTGTTCACGTCGGCAGGCAGTCCGAAGAAGTTCACCCCGATGCTTCACGAAGCCGGAATAAAGGTGGCACACGTGGTGTCGAGCAGCAAGTTTGCCGCAAAATGCGAGGAGGCAGGCGTCGACGCTATCGTTGCCGAAGGCTTTGAGGCAGGCGGACATAACGGACGCGAAGAGACAACCACGATGACTCTGATACCGCAGGTGCGCAAGGCAACCACAAAGCCGCTCATTGCCGCAGGCGGAATAGCATCGGGCGAGGCTATGCTAGCAGCCATGGCTCTCGGCGCAGAGGGCATACAGGCCGGCACATTGTTCGCACTCACAGAGGAGAGTTCGGCGTCTGAAGAGTTTAAGAAGAGATGCACAGAACTTGCCGAAGGCGACACCATGCTGTGTCTGAAGAAGATTGCCCCCACCCGACTCATCAAGAATGCCCTATACACCAAGCTGGCCGAAGCTGAAGACAAGGGAGCCACAGCCGACGAACTGCGCGAGATACTCGGCAGGGCAGCATCAAAACGAGGAATATTTGAGGGCGACATGGAGAGCGGCGAACTGGAGATAGGTCAGATTGCCTCAGCGATAAAGACGATAAAGCCTGTGAGCGAGGTGATGAAAGAACTTATCAGCGGCTTTGAAAAGGCAAAAGAAAGAGTTGCACTTCTGTAAGCCTCAACGCTTGTTTATCATCATTTTGCGGCAGAATAAAATGATTCTGCCACAAAATATTATACCCATAAAACAATTCGTCATCCGCAACATCCTTATAAAGCGGCAACAAAAGTCTGCCGCATGATGTTACGGATGACGAATATAATTATCAAACAATATCACGACGGACATCCGTCCGACATCACATATACATCTTATCCCAGCTTTACTTTGAGCCATCGCCCGCTGAACAGGCGCCATAAGAATATTGCGCCGCGGAACGTAAGCTCTATGGCCATCGCCATCCATACGCCGCGCAATCCGTAGATAGGCGCAAGATAAGCCGCAAGAGTAAGGCGCACGAGCCACATGCTGGCAAGGTTCATACAGGCAGGAACAAGCGTGTCGCCTGCACCGAGGCATACGCTGTAAGCCACTATCGAAGCGGCAAACATCGGTTCGGCAAAAGCCTCTATACGCAAGGCACCGATGCCCAGCTGGCGGATTTCTTCCACAGGCGTCATTATTCCAATCATCTGCGGTGCCGTGATATACATCACGACGCTTATGGCCGCCATGACAATCATGCCAAGAAATACGGTGCGGTAGGCAAAGCTGCGCGCCAGGCGCGGCTGACCTGCACCGATGCTCTGCCCCACAAGCGTAGTGGCAGCCTCGCCGATGCCGTATCCCGGCATGTAGCAAAGGCTCTCGGCGGCTATGGCAAACGTGTTGGCGGCTATGGCAAAGTTGCCAAGCGGGGCAACAATCATCGTACTTACTATCTGCGCACCGCTCATCATAATATACTGTGCGCCCATCGGCGTGCTTATCTTTGCTGCGTTGCGCAGATAATCCCACAGCGGTGCAAAGGTCCATTTCTCCTTTTTCAGCATCAGTTCCGACGACCTGAGCGTTGCAAACCATATCAGCATCACACCCGTAACGATGTATGCAAGAGCCGTTCCAAGGGCAGCTCCGGCCACGCCCATGCCCATTCCGGGCATCAGTATGTCGTAGCCAAGCACGGAGACGTGACGCGTGCTGAATATAAGAAAATAGTTGAACACCACGTCCAGAAGACACATCAACACGCTGACGGCACTGGGCACGCGCATGTTTCCCGAACTCTTAAGCATGCTCGACGACAGTATTCCAAGCTGATATACGGGCAGCGACATGCAGAATATGGCAAAATAGCGCGACGCGTCGGGAGCGATATCGGCTCCTCCGCCAAGCCACAGGGGCAACGGACCGGCTATGACAAGGCATATGGCGGTAAGGATGAGCGTGAAGAGCGCCGTGGCCATTATGCCCTGACGGAACACCTGGCGCGCCTTTACAAAGTCGTTGGCACCGATAAAGTGGGCAGCCTGCACCGAGAAGCCCATGGCAGCTGCCGATGTAAGACCACCAAAGAGCCACGTAGTTGACTGTACTATACCTATCGACGCCGAAGCCTTGGCACCAAGCGAGCCAACCATCGACGCATCGATATATACCATCAGGGTGTTTGTCAGCTGTGCCAGAATGGACGGCACGCTGAGCTGGGCTATCAGATTGAGCATCTGACTGCCGTTCATCGTCTGGCCGTTGCGTATCATGGCCAGCAAGTCTTTTCCTTTATTAGCTGAAAACATCGTGCGAAATTACTACTTTTAAGATGAATAAACAAATTACGCGGACAAAAAACACGCGGAAATCTTTTATTAAAGACTTCCGCGCACATTATTCAGTTAATTCAATTTTCTCAAAAAAATGGAGGCTCATGCAATTCGTTTATGCTTTCCCTTACCCCCAATACCTGTTGCTGTATTCACAGCAAACAGGGTTAACATCCGTTACCTTAAACAATCTTTTTTATTTACCTTAATTACCTATGAAAACTTTTTCATGCCTCGCGGCATCTTTGTTATCCTTTACCAAAACAATCTTTCTCTTTACCTTAGCTTTATACCTATGAATTATTAATACCTATTGTTTTGTTTTGACGATGCAAAGATACTGCTGTTTGCGCACACAACCAAACATTTCAAGCATTTTATGCATCAAAACGCATGTTTTTTGACATAAATCAAAATCAGTATACGGGATGTTGATTTTTACATATTATTTGATTACACAAAACGCCACGCTGCGTCAGCACTGCCATGCCGCAACACACATGCGGACAAGAAAGGCAAGGCACGGCAGGACATTGCAATACATAAAGCCGAAAAAGAAAAAGCATGAGAACAAAACGCAAAGACATATACATAATGGAATAAAGGCGCATACATAACAAATTCAAGGTATAGGCATAACCTTCGAACATACCAACGCTTACCAACCGTATATGTTTACATAATAGATTTAAGGTGCATGTATAACAGTAGAACGCACAAACGCTACCGACCATACGTGTTTACATTACAAATTTAAGGTGCATGCATAATAAAATTAAGGCATATACATATATAATATAATGTAAAAGGGACGGAAGCGGCATAATGCCGTCCGTCCCCAGGAACATTATCTTTACGTAAGTGTTATTCTGTTATCCACTTGCCTTTCTTGGCATACCACGGGTCTGGCGTAACTCCCGGACGATAGTAAGCCACGAGGGCTATATCGAACACCAGCGTGCTGTAAGCCGGAATACCGGTGCTTCCGGTTGATCCGTAGCCCAGCTGATAAGGGATATAAACGCGCCAGCGGTCGCCTATGTGCATATACTGCAGCGCTGTGGTGAAACCGTCTATAAGGCCACCAACATACAGCTGGCGAGGAAGAGCTGTCTGAGGATTGAACTCTCCCTCATAGCTCTCGTCGAACACATATCCCTCGGAATAAGAAGTTGAGGGCAGGAGGCGTCCGCGATAGTGCACCAACACAGAGTCGGTGAACATTGGGCATCCGCTGCCTGTTCCTTCCTCGAGCACCTCTACCACGATGTGATCGGCATATCCGGCCGGTATGGTGTCCTCAAGCGAGTAGTTTCTGATAATCTTCCAGCTGCCGTCCTCAATGCCCATAGCCTTCTCGTAGATATTGTCAAAATAGGCCTCGTTGCGGTTTTTCCAGTCGGGAAATTCCTCAACGGTGTCTTCGTTCTCGCTGCAGGCCATGAAGCACAGCGGTGCAATAAGCAGCATCAGAAGGGCAAAAATATTGTACTTCTTCATTTACTGTATCTTTTTAAGAAGACTTGCAATGCTTACCTTATCCTCAATAATGCCGTTGAGCTCGTCGATGCTGACTCTCTCCTGCTCCATTGTGTCGCGGAAGCGCAGCGTAACGGTGTTGTCCTTCAGCGTGTCGTGGTCAACGGTTACACAGTAAGGCGTACCTATTGCGTCCTGACGGCGGTAGCGCTTGCCGATAGAGTCTTTCTCGTCGTACTGGCAGTTGAAGTGGAACTTCAGGTTGTTGATTATCTCGCGTGCCTTCTCGGGCAGTCCGTCTTTCTTTACAAGAGGCATCACACAGAGCTTGACAGGAGCCAGGGCTGCGGGCAACTTGAGCACAACGCGTGTCTCGCCGTTCTCGAGTTTCTCCTCGCAGTAAGAGTGGCACATGATTGAGAGGAACATACGGTCAACGCCGATAGACGTCTCGATGTCATACGGAGTGTAGCTCTCGTTGGTCTGCGGGTCGAAGTATTTGATTGAGCGGCCTGAGAACTTCTCATGCTGCGACAGGTCGAAGTCGGTGCGGCTGTGTATACCCTCAACCTCCTTGAATCCGAACGGCATACGGAACTCGATGTCGGTAGCGGCGTTTGCATAGTGGGCCAGCTTCTCGTGGTCGTGGAAGCGGTAGTTCTCCTCGCCGAAGCCGAGAGCCTGATGCCACTTCATACGTGTCTCCTTCCACTTCTGGAACCATTCGATCTCTGTTCCGGGCTTAACGAAGAACTGCATCTCCATCTGCTCGAACTCGCGCATACGGAAGATAAACTGGCGTGCAACAATCTCGTTGCGGAAGGCCTTGCCTATCTGTGCTATGCCGAAAGGTATCTTCATGCGGCCTGTCTTCTGCACGTTAAGGTAGTTTACAAATATACCCTGTGCTGTCTCGGGGCGCAGATAAATCTTGCTTGCGCTGTCGGCTGTAGAGCCCATCTCGGTTGAGAACATGAGGTTAAACTGGCGCACGTCGGTCCAGTTCTTTGTTCCGCTGATCGGGTCGACGATGCCTTCGTCGAGTATTATCTGCTTCAGCTCGTTGAGGTCCATGGCGTTCATAGCCTCGCTGTAGCGCTCGTGCAGGGCGTCGCGCTTCTTCTGGTTGTCGAGCACGCGTGGGTTGGTCTCACGGAACTTAGCCTCGTCGAAAGCCTCGCCAAACTTTTTGCGGGCCTTCTCCACTTCCTTGTTTATCTTTTCCTCGTATTTTGCTATCTGGTCTTCAATAAGCACGTCGGCGCGGTAGCGCTTCTTTGAGTCGCGGTTGTCGATGAGCGGGTCGTTGAATGCGTCAACGTGTCCCGATGCCTTCCATATCGTTGGGTGCATAAAGATGGCCGAGTCGATGCCCACGATGTTCTCGTGAAGCAGCACCATGCTCTTCCACCAGTATTCCTTAATATTGTTTTTCAGTTCAACACCGTTCTGTCCGTAGTCGTAAACTGCGGCCAAGCCGTCATAGATGTCGCTGCTCGGGAACACGAATCCGTACTCCTTGCAGTGAGACACTATTTTCTTAAAAACATCTTCTTGTGCCATTGTTGTTTATTTACCTTAAATTTTTATTTCACAGAAAAGCCCTCTGCGAGGGCAACAAAAAGTTATCGTATAAACACTTTTGCGTGCAAAGATAATGCAAAGCTACCGAAACACAAAACTTTTTCACACACATTATTATATTTATTTCGTCCTTGGCCCGTGCCGGCGGGTGCCTGCCGCCATGCGGCGCGTTATGTTTATTTAACACGGAGACGGCTGCCGGTTTTTCGTTTTTCTTGACAATATAAATTTGTGAAATAGAAAACTTACGCCGAGAGATATGGGTTCGCGGACGGCATAAACGCCATGAAACGACCAAAAACCGGCATCCTGAAACATGAAATGCGGCCTTTCATGATGCAAAAGCATGCCTTTTGGCTACCGAAACATGGCCTTTTGCAGTGGAAAAAACAGTGTTTTACACCGCAATTTGCGGTATTTTACATTATCTCATGCCGCCGCAGACCGCACAAACAAGTATAAACAACTGACTATCAAATACTTACACAAAACACGATTTATGCCGGTTTTTCATGTCTGAAGCCTGATTCTTGAGCAGCACGGGCATTCTGAGAGCGTTAAACGGACGGCGACGGGCATTTCCGGTTAACTTTATTTAACCTCGCACAGACCGTCCTCAACGGCATCTCAGCATAAGGCCGCGCTGCCGCTCCTTATATAAAAAATAAAATATTTATTTTGCATTGTCTCCGATTTTAGCTATCTTTGCATAAGATAAGCGGCATCTCAGCATAACACTTAAACATGTTTCAGCAAACAAGTTTAGTGGTTCTGCGTTCGATTTGCATTATCTTTGCATAAGATAAGCGGCATCTCAGCATAACACTTAAACATGTTTCAACAAACAAGTTTAGTGGTTCTGCATTCGATTTGCATTATCTTTGCATAAGATAAGCCGCACGAAGGCATCAAGCTAAAACAAGCCGGGCTGCAAAAGCCACACCGATTTGCATTATCTTTTCTACAGACATACATCATCATGGACGACAATATTAAAGACCCCGAAAACATAGAAGAGCAGGACATGCCCGTTCAGGACGACAGCAACGACATCGAACCCGAAAGCCACTCTGACTATAAGCCGGCCAACAGGTTTGACGCCTCTGCCGTGCATCATCTGAGCGGAATGTACCAGAACTGGTTTCTCGACTACGCATCATACGTTATCCTTGAGCGTGCCGTGCCCCACATCGAAGACGGACTGAAGCCCGTTCAGCGACGCATACTGCACTCTATGAAGCGCATGGACGACGGACGCTACAACAAGGTGGCCAACATCGTGGGCCACACCATGCAGTTTCACCCTCACGGCGACGCATCTATAGGCGACGCGCTCGTGCAGCTCGGACAGAAAGACCTGCTCGTAGACTGCCAGGGTAACTGGGGAAACATACTCACGGGCGACCGTGCCGCCGCTCCGCGATACATCGAGGCGCGCCTGTCTAAATTTGCGCTCGACGTGGTGTTCAATCCTAAGACCACCGAATGGCAGCTGAGCTACGACGGCCGCAACAAGGAGCCTATCACGCTGCCGGCAAAGTTTCCGCTGCTGCTGGCACAGGGAGCCGAGGGCATAGCCGTGGGATTGTCGTCAAAGATTCTGCCGCACAACCTCAACGAGATATGCGACGCCGCCATAAGCTATCTGCACGGCGAGCCGTTTACGCTCTATCCCGACTTCCCGACGGGCGGAAGCATCGACGTGAGCAAATACAACGAGGGACAGCGCGGGGGCACGCTGAAGGTGAGGGCAAAGATAGAAAAGCTCGACAGCAAGACGCTCGTGATACGCGAGATACCCTTCGGCAAGACCACAACTACGCTTATCGACTCGATACTCAAGGCCATCGAGAAGGGCAAGATAAAGGCACGCAAGGTGGACGACAACACGGCCGCACAGGTCGAGATACAGGTGCACCTGGCTCCCGGCGTGTCGTCAGACAAGGCCATCGACGCCCTCTACGCCTTCTCCGACTGCGAGATAAACATCTCGCCCAACTGCTGCGTCATCGAAGACAACAAGCCGCAGTTCCTGACCGTGAACGACGTGCTGCGCCACTCTACCGACCGCACCATGGCCCTGCTGCGCAAGGAACTCGAGATACGCAAGCATGAGCTGCTCGAGCAGCTCCACTTCTCGTCGCTCGAAAAGATATTCATCGAGGAGCGCATCTACAAAGACCGCAAGTTTGAGCAGGCTCCCGACATGGACGCAGCATGCGAGCACATCGACAACAGGCTGACGCCGTTCTATCCGCAGATGATACGCGAGGTTACAAAGGACGACATCCTGCGCCTCATGGACATCAAGATGGCACGCATATTGAAGTTCAACAAGGACAAGGCCGAGGAGCTGATAGCCAAGATAAAGGCCGAAGTGGACGACATAAACCATAAGCTGAACAACATGGTTGAGGTTACGGCCGACTGGTTCAGATATCTGAAGGAGAAATACGGAGCCGCACATCCCCGACTGACCGAGATAAAGAACTTCGACACCATCGAGGCTACAAAGGTCATCGAGGCCAACGAGAAGCTGTATATCAACCGCAACGACGGCTTCATAGGCACCGGACTGAAGAAAGACGAGTTTGTGTGCAACTGCTCCGACATCGACGACATCATCATCTTCTACAAGGAAGGCAAGTATAAGGTGGTGCGCGTGGCCGACAAGATATTCGTGGGCAAGAACATTCTGCACGTGGCCGTGTTCAAGAAGAACGACCGCCGCACCGTCTACAACGTTGTCTACCGCGACGGAAAGCAGGGCAAATACTTCATGAAACGCTTCTGCGTGACCAGCATTACGCGCGACCGCGAATACGAGTTCACGCAAGGCACGCCCGGCTCACGCGTGGTTTACTTCACCGCCAACCCCAACGGCGAGGCCGAGGTGATAAAAATTACGCTCGACCCGGCACCGCGACTGAAGAACATCTTTAAGGAGAAAGACTTCTCTGAGGTTGCCATCAAGAGCCGCGGGGCAAAGGGCGTGGTGATGACACGCTTCAACGTGCACCGCATATCGCTCAAGAGCCACGGCCACAGCACGCTGGGCGGACGCAAGGTGTGGTTCGACCCCGACGTCAAACGACTCAACTACGACAGCCACGGACGCCTGCTCGGCGAGTTTAACGAGGACGACAGCATACTGGTGGTGCTCGACAACGGCGACTTCTATCTCACCAACTTCGACGCCAACAACCATTATGAAGACAACATAAAGATTATCGAGAAGTTCGACGAGCACAAGGTGTGGACCGCCGTGCTCTACGACGCCGACCAACAGGGCTATCCTTACCTGAAGCGATTCACCATGGAAGCCACCAAGCGCAAGCAGAACTACGTGAGCGACAACCCGGCAAGCCGGCTCGTGGCGCTCACCGACGAGCCTTATCCGCGCTTCCTCGTAACCTTCGGAGGACGCGACGCCTTCCGCGGCACGATGGAGATTGAGGCCGAACAGTTTGTAGGCGTAAAGGGATTCAAGGCCAAAGGCAAGCGCATAACCAACTGGGAGACGGAGAGCATAGAGCAGCTTGAGCCGGCACAACAGCCCGAACAGGAGCCTGAAGACATCACACCTGAAGAGCAGCCGGCTGAAGAGACACCGCAACAGGAGAACCTCGACCCCGATGCAGGCAAGAGCCAGCAGCAGGTGATAGACGAGATTACAGGACAGCTCAGCCTTTTCAACGACAATGAAGATAATTAAGCTATTAACGCTCGCGGCCATGCTTGCCTCCTCTGCGGCGGCATGTGCCCTGCCCTGCGGCAACGGGCCTGAAGACGGGATGGCGCTGCACGGCAGCCTCAACACAGGCAACGTATATGCCCCCGACACCATAAGAAACAACAAGATAATAACCAACGCCCAGATGATAGGCATCGGGGCGGTGAACATTCTCGACACTTACCTCTCGCCCGAGAAGTATCGCGGCACCGAGCTGCGCTACATTTCACACACGCTGCGCGAGCGCAGGGACAGCCGCTGGTCGCGCCTGATAGTACATCAGGGCAACATGTCCTACAGCGACAACCGCTCGGGCAACGGCGGCGAGATAGCCGGAGCCTACACGTTCAGCTACGGCGTACACTACAACTGGAACTTCTTCGACGGCAGCCTCAACGTCAAGGCCGGCGCACAGGCCGATGTCAACGTGGGCTTTCTCTACAACACGCGCAACAGCAACAACCCTGCGCAGGCACGCCTGTCGCTCAACATATCGCCGTCGGCAGCCGCCACATACCGCTTTCGCCTGTGGCAGCACAACTACTCGCTGCGCTATGAGCTGAGCGTTCCGCTCATCGGCATGATGTTCAGCCCCAACTACGGACAGTCGTACTACGAGATTTTCAGCCGCGGCAACTACGACCACAACATCGTGCCTACCACCTTCGGCAGCACGCCGTCGCTGCGCCAGATGCTCACCTTCGACTTCTCGCTCGGCCGCACCACGCTGCGCCTTGGCTACATGGGCGACTTCCAGCAGGCCAGGGTGAACAACCTGAAATATCATTCTTACTCTAACATGCTGCTCATCGGCATTGTCAGACAGTTCAACATAACTAAAATAGTACCATGAGAAGAGTCTTAAACTTTCTGCTTCCGCTCATCGTGGCACTTGCCGCCGTGTCGTGTGTCGACGAAGAGGAGTACAGCGACGACCCGCGCGGCAACTTCGAGGCGCTCTGGAAGATAATGAACGAACACTATTGCTTCTTCGACTATAAGAACAGCGAGTACGGACTCGACTGGAACGAGGTGTATGCGCGCTACAGCCGGCAGATAGACGACGGCATGACGAGCACCCAGCTGTTTGAGGTATTGGGCAACATGCTCGGCGAACTGCGCGACGGACACGTCAACATGTACGCCTCGTTCGACCAGTCGCGCTACTGGAGCTGGAAGGAAGACTATCCCGCCAACTTCAGCGACTCGCTGCAGCGGCGCTATCTCGGCACCGACTACAAGATTTCTTCGGGCATAAAATACCGCAAGCTCGACGACAACATAGGCTACATCTACTGCGGATCGTTCTCCAACGCGATAGGCAGCGGCAATCTTAACGACATACTGATGGACCTCGCCACGTGCAACGCTCTCATCGTTGACGTGAGAGACAACGGCGGAGGAATGCTTACCTCGGCCGAAACCCTGGCGTCGCGCTTCACCGACGAGGAGATTCTCGTGGGCTACATGCAGCACAAGACAGGCCCCGGCCACAACGATTTCTCCGAACCGGAGGAGCAGAAGCTGAAGCCTTCGAGCGGACTCAGATGGCACAAGCCCGTGGCCGTGCTTACCAACAGGGCCGTGTTCAGCGCCGCCAACGAGTTTGTCAAGTATATGAAATGCTGCCCCGGCGTAACCGTCATTGGCGACAAGACGGGCGGAGGCGCAGGCATGCCCTTCAGCAGCGAGCTGCCCAACGGCTGGTCGGTGCGCTTCAGCGCATGCCCCATGTACGACCGCGACATGAACTGCACCGAGTTTGGCATAGAGCCCGACCATAACGTACAGCTCACCGACAGCGACTTTGCCAAAGGCCGCGACACAATAATAGAATATGCACGCAACATCCTTAACCAATGAACAACAGCAACACTTCTGACACAATAAGGCTCGACAACCTTACCATAGGATACAAGACACACGACGGCATACGCACCGTGGCAAAGGACATCAACGCTTCTATAAAGAGCGGCAAGCTGACATGCCTCGTCGGAACCAACGGCATAGGCAAGTCTACGCTGCTCAGAACGCTGTCGGGCTTTCAGCCACGGCTTGGCGGAAGCATTGTCATC
The DNA here is from genome assembly GCF_057607445.1 of Xylanibacter sp. NCBI lineage: Bacteria > Pseudomonadati > Bacteroidota > Bacteroidia > Bacteroidales > Prevotellaceae > Xylanibacter > Xylanibacter sp. The sequence continues at coordinate 23,800 of NZ_DBLZAX010000022.1, forward strand.
AACGGCAGCGAGCTGTCGGGCTACACGCCGCGCGACCTCTCGCGCATAGTCAGCGTGGTGCTTACGTCGAGGCCGTCGTCGATAAACTTCACCGTAGAGGAGATAGTGGCACTTGGCCGCACGCCCTACACCGGATTCTGGGGAACGCTCAATGATGCTGACAAAGAGATTGTAAGCGAGAGCATCAGGCTTGCCGGAATATCCCATCTGGCCAAGCGCAACGCCATGTCGCTAAGCGACGGAGAACGTCAGAAGATGATGATAGCCAAGGCACTTGCACAGCAGACGCCCGTGATAATGCTCGATGAGCCCACCGCCTTTCTCGACTATCCGAGCAAGGTGGAGACAATGCTCCTGCTGACACGCCTGTGCCGCGAGGAAGGCAAGACGATATTCATGTCGTCGCACGACCTCGAACTCGTCATTCAGCTTGCCGACATCTTATGGGTTATGGAGCAGGGCGGCACCATATCTGTAGGCACTCCCAAGGCTCTCGCCGACGAGGGAACGCTCAGCCGCTTCATCGAGCGCACCGGCATAATGTTCGACAAAGAGGCGATGCGCATAACCGTATGCAAGAGCGGCACCGACTGACATTTTAAGACGATACTAAAACTGCGGGCATACACATTAATATGAATATGTATGCCTTATTTAAAAAATTCCAAGAATTTATATTTTTTGTACACACCTGTGATAAGTCGTGATTAATTATTAAATTTGCATCAGAAACATAAAGTTCATAAGCCATGCAATCCATACTTATCATAGAAGATGACAAAAGAGTGGCCGACCTGCTGAAAGCCGGACTTGAGGAAAGCGGATACCATACGATGGTGGCATACGACGGTGCCATGGGGCTGCGGCTGTTTGCATCCAACAGCTTCAACCTTGTGCTTTCAGACGTTATTCTTCCAAAGCTGGACGGTTTTGAACTTTGCAAGGAGATACGCAAGACCAATGCATCTGTACCCATACTCATGCTGACAGCCCTTGGCTCTACTAACGACAAGCTCGACGGTTTCGATGCCGGAGCCGACGACTACATGGTTAAGCCTTTCGACTTCCGTGAGCTAAACGCACGTATCAAGGCGCTGCTTAAGCGCAACACCAACATCGCGACAGAGCAGCCCGAGGAGCTGAAATATGCCGATCTGACGATAAACCTCAAGAGAAAGGAAGTCTGGCGAAACGGGGTAATGATAAAGCTGTCGCCCAAGGAGTATAACCTGCTGCTGTATCTGACAGAAAATGCCGAGCGCGTTATAAGCCGCACGGAGATTGCGGAGAAAGTATGGAACACCCACTTCGACACGGGTACAAACTTTATCGACGTCTACATAAACTATCTCCGCAAGAAAGTTGACAAGGAATTTGAAATCAAACTAATACACACAAGGCCGGGAATAGGCTTTATCTTCACCGACAAGCCATGAAAATACGCACAGCCCTGACATTAAAGAACACATGCGCCACGGCAGCCGTTTTCCTGCTGTGCACAATATTAATCTATATTGTCAGCGAACATACCCGTAGCAAGACCTTCTTTCATGACCTGAGAAGCGAAGCCATAACAAAGGCACATCTGTTCCTGCAGAACAAGGTTGACCCAAAGACAATGCAGGACATCTACCTTAACAACAAGGAATTTATCAATGAAGTAGAGGTTGCCATTTACACGCCCGACTTCAAGATGCTGTATCACGACGCTGTGCAGAACGATATAATAAAGGAAAACCGCCAGATGATAAGCAGCATCCTGAACAAGAAGGAAATAGAGTTTTATATAGGCAAATATCAGGGCATAGGCATGCTCTACGCCCTCAACGGCAAGAACTACATCGTAACGGCTGCCGCCTACGACGGCTACGGATATGCCAACTTGACAAAACTGAAGAATGCGCTGCTCGTCTTGTTCATCATAGGTCTAACCCTGCTGTTCGCAACAGGCTACATACTCGCACGCACTGCGCTGCGCCCGATAAGGGAGATTGTAAAGGAAGCAGACATCATTACCGCGTCGCAAATATCAAGAAGGCTGCCCGTAAAGAACAGGAAAGACGAACTCGGCGAGCTTTCCACCACATTCAATGCCCTTCTGAACCGCCTAGAAGTTTCGTTCAACGCACAAAAGATGTTCGTCAGCAACGTATCGCACGAGCTGAGAACTCCGCTTGCAGCCCTGATTGCCGAGCTCGACATAGCATCTCAGAAAGAACGCAGCTGCCAGCAATACCGCACGACAATACTAAACGCACTTAACGACGCAAGACGCATGACCAAACTGATTGACGGACTTCTGAATCTTGCCAAGGCCGACTATCAGCAGGAACAGATAAAGATGGAGCACATACGCCTGGACGAACTGCTGCTCGACGTCAGAGAATTTATCCTGAGGGCACACCCTGACTACCATGTAGAAATAATATTCGAACAGGAAGAAGCCGAAGACGACAGTCTGATAACCGTAAACGGCAACCATTATCTGCTGTCAATAGCATTCTCAAACCTCATCGAGAACAACTGCAAATATTCGGCCGACCACTCCTCGTTCATACAAATATCCTATTGGGACAAATGCGCAGTGGTGCGCTGTTCTGACGACGGCATGGGAATGTCTGACACCGACAAGCAGCACCTTTTCAAGCTGTTCTACCGCGGCGAACAGGAGAAAGTGGCCGAAGGTCACGGAATAGGCATGGCACTTTCACAAAAGATTATACGTCTGCACAGAGGCGATATCGCCGTACATTCGGAAAAAGAAAAGGGCACAACCTTTATAGTTGAGCTTCCGCACATATAGCAGTAACCGGAGAAGGGCGCCAGCACGGACAATTACAATTCGCCGCCACGCAGTTCACGGCGATGCCAGCCTGCACTTATAACGCCGGCATGAGCCTGCAGCCGCCGTATTATCAGTTCTGACAAAGTCCTGTCATCACCACGTGCCTCAAAATCACAGAACACGACAAACACGCCATCAGCCTCCTTATAGAACAGTTCATTGACCCTTGCCTCGCCAAAAAGCAAGGTGTTCGTTATAATATTCCTTACGGCGTCAAGCGACTCCTTATCACATTCCACCTTTACGGTCAGCGACGCCGCCCCCTCAAACTTTGTTTCGATAAAATGGCATAAAGGCCTGAAAAGGCAATGAGTGACAAGCACACAGGCAACAAGGACCGCCAGCTCTGAGAAGAAGCCGACTCCGGCAAGAGTTCCGCATGCAGCAGAACACCATATCGTGGCAGCCGTATTGAGTCCTCTCACGTTGAATCCGTCTTTCAGAATAAGTCCTCCGCCCAAGAAGCCTATGCCCGAAACTATCTGCGCCGCAACTCTTGAAGGGTCGCCGTTTTGAGACGTTATGGCATACGACAACACCGTGAAAGCGGCAGACCCTACAGAAACAAGAATGTTGGTGCGCAGTCCGGCGTTGCGCTGCCTGCACTGACGCTCCAGCCCGATCAACGCTCCGGCCAGAAAAGCGCTGCCCATCCTTATCAGATAATCAACAAACAGAATCATAAGTTTTTTATGCAAAGTTAGCCCTGCGGCAGCAGAACGGCTGTTAGAAAATCATTAGACCCGGATTAAAATTTTATTAGAACTTTCTCTAATGATTTTCTAATACCGTTCTAATGACATTCTAACGGCCTTACAGAAAAACATTTCCGACTTTTGCAGCGCAAAAAAACAATAGTATTAATCTAAAAACACGGATACGCTATGTGGAAGAAAACGCGCAAGATGAAATTAGAATTCAATGCCGAGAAGATTTTTCTGGCATCAGAACTGCCTATGAGCTCTGTGTTCAGCTATTTCCAGACAGCCCCGCAGGGCCTGAGCAATGAGGAAGTGGAAAAAAGACAATCGCTTTACGGAAGAAACGAAGTGGAGCATGAAAAGAAGATGCATCCGCTGACAATGCTTATAAAGGCCTTTATAAATCCCTTCATCGGAGTGCTTACGGCTCTGATAATCATTTCGTATATTATTGATGTATATATCGCCGCTCCCGAGGAAAAAGACTTCACGTCGATAATTATCATAGCCTCGATGGTAATACTCAGCACCATTCTCCGCTTCTGGCAGGAATACAAGGCTAGCGTGTCGAGCGAGGCGCTGCAGAAGATGGTCACCAACACATGCACCGCTAAAAGAGACGACGGCACGGAACACGAGATCGGCATATCGTCGCTCGTGCCCGGAGACATCGTGAAACTGGCGGCAGGAGACATGATTCCGGCAGACATACGCATCATAGAGACGAAAGACCTCTTTGTAAGTCAGGGCACACTGACTGGAGAGTCGGAGGCTATAGAGAAGAGAGCGGAGGCAAGCGGAGGCGACAGCCGCGGGCGAAGCATAGTGGAACTTGAGAACATCTGCTTCATGGGCTCCAACGTGGTGAGCGGCTCTGCCACGGGCATCGTTGTGTCCACAGGCAACAACACGTATCTCGGCACCATAGCCCGGAGCATTGCCGGCCACCGTGCCTCTACCGCCTTCGACAAAGGCATTGCCAAGGTGAGCATGCTGCTGATACGCTTCATGCTGATAATGGTTCCGTTTGTATTTCTGGTGAACGGCCTGACAAAGGGCGAATGGCTCGACGCCTTCCTCTTTGCGGTGTCTGTAGCCGTGGGCCTTACGCCCGAGATGCTTCCGATGATCGTAACGGTCAACCTGTCGAAGGGTGCCGTTGCCATGTCGCGCAAGAAGACTATTGTGAAAGATCTCAACGCCATACAGAACTTCGGGGCCATGAACATACTGTGTACTGACAAGACCGGCACGCTGACCTGCGACCAGATTGTGCTCGAAAAGTATATAAACGCCGACGGCACAAGCGACAACAGCAGAAGGATACTGCGCCACGCCTACTTCAACAGTTTCTTCCAGACAGGACTGAAGAACCTTATGGACAAGGCCATACTGTCGCACGTAAGGGAGCTTGAGATGGAGTCTGTCAGGGAGAGCTACAAGAAGGTGGACGAGATACCCTTCGACTTCACGCGCCGCAGGATGTCGGTAGTGGTTGAAGACGTCAGCGGCAAGAGGCAGATAATAACCAAGGGTGCCGTAGAAGAGATGATGCAGATATGCTCGCACACCGAAGTGGGCAACTGTGTTGTGCCCTTCACGCCCGAACTAAGGGTAAAGGCATACGAGATAAGCAAGCGCATGAACCGCCAGGGACTGCGCGTGCTGGCCGTGGCACACAAGAGTTTTCTGAGCAAGGAGAACAACTTTGCCGTTGAAGACGAGAGCGGCATGGTGCTTATAGGCTTCCTGGCGTTTCTCGATCCGCCCAAGCAGTCGGCGGCCGGAGCCATAAGGCAGCTCCATGCCCACGGAATAGAGGTGAAGGTGGTGTCGGGAGACAACGACGCCGTTGTGCGCACGATATCAAGACAGGTGGGCATCGACACGACAAACGTGCTCACCGGTGCGGAGCTGAGCGCCATGAACGACGAAGAAAAGCGTGAGGCTGTGGCCAGGACAAGGGTGTTTGCCAAGGTTACGCCCATGCAGAAGACCGAGATTATAGCTCTGCTGCAGACTCAGGGCAACACGGTAGGCTTTCTGGGAGACGGCATCAACGACGCTGCAGCCCTGCGTCAGTCGGACATAGGCATATCTGTTGACTCTGCCGTAGACATAGCCAAGGAGAGCGCCGACATAATACTTCTGGAAAAAGACCTCATGGTGCTGGAGAACGGCGTGATAGAAGGACGCCGCACCTTCGGCAACATAATAAAGTATGTGAAGATGACCGCCGGCTCCAACTTCGGCAACATGTTCAGCGTGATGGCCGCAAGTGCCTTCCTGCCCTTCCTGCCTATGCTCCCGATACACCTGCTCGTGCAGAACCTTCTGTACGACATGTCGCAGACGGCCATACCGTTCGACCGCATGGACGACGACTATCTCAGCAAGCCGCGCCGCTGGGACGCCTCCGACCTGAGCCGCTTCATGATATACACGGGGCCCATAAGCTCCATATTCGACATCACCACCTATCTGCTCATGTGGCATGTGTTCGGGTGCAGCTCGCCCGGCGCACAGTCGCTGTTCCAGTCGGGATGGTTTGTAGAGGGCCTGCTGTCGCAGACACTCATCGTGCACATGATACGCACCAAGAAGATTCCGTTCATACAGAGCCGTGCGTCGTGGCCGGTGATGTGCATGACGCTGGCGATAATGGCGGCAGGAATAATAATACCCTTCACACGCTTCGGCTCGTGCATCGGCCTTACGCCCCTGCCTCTGTCCTACTTTCCCTGGCTGGCGGCAACGCTCATAGCCTACTGCGTGCTGACGCAGGTAGTGAAGGAATGGTATATCAGGCGGTTTAAGAGATGGCTCTGAGCAGATGAACAAGATTGCATGCCTCATCATCGCGGCGGCGGCATACGGCTGCTGCCGCGCCACGGCACAGGACATCAGCGCGCAACTTACAGCCGAGATGCAGGCCGACGCCGGGGGACACACCAACGTGTCGAGCCTGCTGCGCATTGACTTCACGCAGCCTTTATGCAAAGGCGTAAGGCTCGATATGGCTGTCATAAGCATAGCAAGGACGCGCAGCGGGGGCATAGACGGCAGCCGTCAGGGCTTCTCAAACATCGACGAAGACAACACCACGCTGGCTCCGGCCGTGGCCGGACTGACCTTTACATCGGGCGGCAGCATGCTGTTTGCCGGCATACGCAACATGAACGAAGACTACTTCACGTCGCACTTCATGTCTCTGTTCACCAACAGCTCGTGCGGCATATTCCCAACCATATCGGCCAACTACCGCATAGCCAACTATCCGCTGGCGTCCATGGGCATTCATCTTGAGCGGAAAATAAGGGAGCTGACCGTAATGGCATCGGTCTACAACGGCGTGGGATACAAGAGTTTTTCGGGCCGTCAGAATGTTTTCAGGCTTTGTCCTGAATCCGACGGACTGTTTTCAATATTATCCGTAAATTATCAAAACAATGGCAGCACTTTTAATATTGGAGCTAACCTGCATTATGGCAATAACGTGTCTTATGAGGAACTTGCAGGCACCGCGACGGCAGAAAAGGCGCAGAAAACGCAGAAGAAGACAGCAACAGGGGCTGTATGGGGATATGCCGAGCTGATGATTGCGCCACGGATGTGCGCCATCATGCAGTATTCGGCCAACCCGTCAAAGGGCGTCATCTGCCGGAGATATGCAGGCATAGGACTCGTAAGGACGATGCGCAATGCCGAACTGGGCGTCTTTGCCGACCGCGCCGTGTATAAGGACGAAACCGAATGGGCGGCGGAACTTACGTGCCGGATAAACTGCTTAGGCAGGGGATATCTGCAGCCTGCGATACATCTGATAAAGAACTCTGACGGGGCTTACTGCGCAGGACTGCTGCGGATGAGCTACACGATATGAACCGACGATGCTGACCGTGGCGGCGGAGCATGGCGGCTGTATAACGCCACGCATCATCAGCTGCATGTCAGCAACAGAAATGCGTGCCGTAGTGCATGTCTGAAATGCGAAAAAAACGTACAAAACGCCAACCGGTTAACGCTTCCAGAATAGCGATGCTCATCACGGCGCTGCTGTTTTGGCTAAAAAACGGCCAAAATAAGCATCTTCAGTTAAGTCGTTGATATATTGCGCTTTACATATTTTGCGCCGTCAACCGGCAGCTTTTAAAAGTGGAAATCAGGCATTTTTTATGCCAAAAGCTATGCTTTTGCAACACAAAATGTGCCCTTTGGGCATTCAAAACGTATGCTTTCATGGCGCGAAAAGTGCCTGTTCTGCATCATCATCACGCCAAAACGCAAACAGATGTTAACAAAGCAGCATCCTACGCCCTACCCGTTTAATCTTCATTAACTTTCAATTTTCCAGATAAGAAAAAACTTTTGTCCTGATATTTTACTTACGGACATGCCGGCGGCTGCATAAATCTGCAACGCGAATGCAACGGTCTGAAGCCGGCAGCGGCACACATATGCCATCAGCCGGTGAGGCAGACCGATGCATGCCGTTATCGGTAAAAACGACGCAAAAATAGGCATTTATGTAAAAATGGTACTTTTTTCTGTAATACGGATAGCGCGTCAACGGGATAATAAATATAACTTTGCAGAGCAAAGAGCAGCCGGAGCATGCACGGCAGACAGGCATACGGCGGCGCAACCGCTACCGGCAGGGACTGAAAAAACAACAAATAACACTATATGTATATGAAAACGTTAATAGCATTGGCAGCCGCGCTGCTGTTCAACTTGTGCGCGCAGGCTCAGCCTAAAGTTTACTTTACCAAAGAGATTTCGCCCGAAGCACTCGTGCGCATATACAAGGCCCTGGGCAAGGAGGCCAAAGGCCGAGTGGCCGTAAAGATAAGCACGGGCGAGGCCGGAGGCAACAATTATCTTAAGCCTACGCTCATACGCAACCTCGTAGACGAGGTGGGCGGCACCATCGTAGAGTGCAACACGGCATACGCCGGCAGCCGCAACACGTCAGAGGCTCACTGGAAAACGATACACGAGCACGGCTTCGACTCTATCTTTGCCGTCGACATCATGGACGAATACGGCGACATAAGGATTCCGGTGAAGGACAAGAAGCACATAAAATACGACATCGTGGGCGCACATCTGGCCAACTACGACTTCATGATAAACCTGGCCCACTTCAAGGGTCATGCCATGGGAGGCTTCGGCGGAGTGCTTAAAAACCAGTCGATAGGCGTGGCATCGAGCGCAGGCAAGGCGTACATACACACCGCAGGCAAAGTGCAGAGCCAGGAGGAGCTGTGGAACAATCTGCCCGCACAAGACTATTTTCTTGAGAGTATGGCGGCAGCTGCCCAGGCCGTGGCCGACTATTTCGACGGAAACATCATATACATCAACGTGATGAACAACATGAGCGTCGACTGCGACTGCGACAGTCATCCTGCCGCTCCGGCCATAAAGGACATGGGCATAATGGCATCGCTCGACCCCGTGGCACTCGACCAGGCATGCCTCGACAAGATTTTTAACCACAAAGCCTCTGCCGGCGACGACAACAAGCCGCTCATAGAGCGCATCAACCGCCAGCACGGCACCTACATAACCGACTATGCGGAGAAGATAGGGCTTGGCAGCAAGACCTACACTCTCGTAGATATAGACAATTAATAACTTCTTCTACAACTGAATGAGCCGGACGGGACCCGGCAGAACACCTGCTCCAATAGCCAGAATCGTTGAAATACCGACTGACAAGTCGAATCCTAATTTTGTCCTCCAACAACGGCTGACCGCAGGAGCCGGCATCTGCCTGTCCCACCGGCTTTTATCACAGACACATCATCAGCAAGACAAACTTATGAACAAGACATTTTTTTCAGCCTTATTCATCGCCTTAACTGTTACAACATCACACGCACAGACCGACTCGCTCACATATCAGCTCGACAACATTGTCGTAACGGGCACGCGCAGCACAGCCAGCATAGGACATCTGCCTGCCACGGTTACGGTGGTAGGCCGCGAGACTCTCACAGAGACTCAGCGCACAAGCGTGCTGCCCACCCTTGCCGAATATGTGCCCGGACTGTTTGTCACCTCGCGCGGAATGCTCGGCTATGGCGTAAGCGACGGTGCTGCCGGCACGATCTCTATGCGCGGACTCAGCAGCTCGCAGGGCCGCTTCATGGTGCTCATCGACGGCCATCCGCAATATCAGGGCATCTTCGGCCACTCCATAAGTGACTCTTATCAGACCATGCTGGCCGACCATGTCGAGGTGATGCGCGGCCCGGCCTCAACGCTCTACGGATCCAACGCCATGGGCGGAGTTATAAACATCGTAACCAGAAAGATGAAGTCAGACGGCGTAAAGACCGACGTACATCTCGGCGGAGGCTCTTACGGCACGTTCCAGGGCGAGCTGACCAACCGCATAAGGAGCGGCAGGTTTTACAGCGTTGCATCAGGACAATATGCCCGCACCGACAACAACAGGCCGCGCATGGGCTTCGAGCAATATGGCGGATACGTCAAGCTGGGCTACGACATGTCGCAACATTGGTCGGCATACGCTGACATCAACCTCACCCACTTCAACGCCTCTTATCCCGGAAGCGTGCAGGTGCCCGTCTATGACGCACGCCAATGGATTACGCGCGGCGTGGCATCTGTAGTTGTGAGCAACGACTACGGCAGCACATCGGGAGCCGTCAGCGCCTACTACAACTTCGGACGGCACAAGATCAACGACGGATATGAGGACGGCGAGCAGCCCAAGGACTATTACTTCAGGTCGGACGACGCCCTTGCCGGACTGTCTGTATACCAGAACATCAGGCTGCTGCGGGGCAACCTGACCACCATAGGACTCGACTATCAGCACATCTACGGCAAGGCCTGGAACCGCGACAGGGCTTCGGGCGAAACCACTTCAGTCATAGGTCATGAGAATGAGAACGAGATAGCAGGCTACGTTGACATAAGCCAAGACCTGCTTTCGTGGCTCACACTGAGTGCAGGAATACGCCTCGACCACCACTCGCAGTCGGGCACTGAGTGGATTCCGCGCGGCGGCATTGTGTCGAGAGTTATAAGAAACGGCGAGATAAAGGCCATGGTGAGCAAGGGTTTCCGCAATCCGTCGATACGCGAGATGTATTTCTGGAAGCCCGCCAACGACGAGCTGCGCCCCGAACGCATAATGAACTACGAGCTGTCGTGGTCTCACAAGCTGCCGTCGGCAGGCCTAAGCTACGGCGTCAACCTCTATTACATGAAGGGCAGCAACATCATCCAGCAGCAGATGGTGGACGGACGGCCAATGAACGTGAACACGGGAGCCATTGAAAACAGCGGCGCCGAACTCGACCTTAGCTGGAGAATAAACAGCTGCTGGCAGGTGAACGGCAACTACAGTCTGCTGCACATGCACAATCCTGTTGTGGGAGCGCCCGAGTCTAAGCTGTGGCTCGGAGCTAACTATAAGTCGGGACGATGGAACGTAAACGGCGGACTGCAGTATATCAGCGGCCTTTACACCCAGACCGGCGCCGACGAAGTGAAGGAAAACGTTGCCCTGCTCAACGCCACCGTAAGCTACAGAGCTTGCCGCATGATGCAGCTGTGGGTAAAGGGCGAGAACCTTCTGGCACAGAAATATGAAATCAACTACGGCTACCCTATGCCAAAGGCAACGTTCATGGCAGGCGTAAACCTGTCTTTCTGAATGTAGCCGCCAGCCCGGACGATATCCCAGACATTCACTGCCGGCTAAAAGCGGATTACAGAATAATAAAAAAAATATAAACTTACACCGCCTAATGGGCGCAAAGAGAGAGAATAAAAAGAATTTATATTATTTTTGCATTGCGAACAAAACAAGAAAAACATTATGATTGGAACACCTGAACTTATTTTAATCGTGCTGGCGCTGGTGCTGCTCTTCGGCGCAAAGAAGATACCCGAACTGATGAAGGGTCTCGGACAAGGCGTCAAGAGCTTTAAGGACGGCATGAACGGCAAGATAGACGACACTGCTGAAGACAAGGAGAAGAAGAAGGACGAATGAGCAACGCTGAAAGCAACAGCGGCACGCCGCAGACGTTCTGGGATCATCTCGAGGAGTTAAGGGGGTGCATCCTGCGCATGCTTGCGGCGGCAGCAGCGGCAGCGGCCGCAGCCTTCGGCTTCAAGGAAGAGCTGTTCGGCATAGTGCTTGCTCCTGCCGACCCTGACTTCATAACCTACAGGATACTGGGCGCGGAGCCGTTTAAGTTTCAACTGATAAACACGGGGCTGACAGAGCAGTTCATGATACATCTGAAGACGGCGCTGGCCGCAGGTCTGCTCATAGCCTCGCCCTACATTCTGTATCTGCTGTTCAGATTTGTGTCTCCGGCTCTGTATGACAACGAGCGGCGCTACTCTGTAAGCATCACCCTTTGGGCCTACGCCATGTTCCTCATGGGCGTTGCCGTCAACTATTTTGTAGTGTTTCCTCTCACCGTCCGTTTTCTCGGCACCTATCAGGTAAGCGCTGCAGTGATGAACATGCTCAGCATAAGCTCGTATATGGACACCCTCCTGGGCATGAGCCTCGTCATGGGCGCCGTGTTCGAGATACCGGTGATAAGCTGGCTTCTGGCCCGCTTCGGACTTCTGAAGGCCCGCTGGATGTCACACTATCGCCGCCACGCCATAATAGTGACACTCATCCTTGCCGCCGTGATAACGCCTACATCCGACATGTTCACCATGCTTATTGTCTCGCTGCCTATATGGCTGCTCTATGAGGCAAGCATAATGATAGTGAGAATTACCGAAAAGAAACAATAATAATCTGAAAACAATATCTATAAACCATGCTAAGGAAAATAAGAATCTTGCTGGCAGCAGTAACCTTCACTCTGATTACGCTGCTCTTTCTCGACCTGACAGGCTCGCTGCACGCATGGCTCGGATGGCTGGCCAAGATACAGTTCTGGCCTGCCGTGCTGGCATTGAACGTGGCTGTAGTGGCCGGTCTTCTGATTTTAACACTGATATTCGGGCGCATCTACTGCTCCGTAATATGTCCGCTGGGCATAATGCAGGACCTCATATCTGCCCTGCACGGCAGACGAAAGCGCAATCGCTTCAGCTTCTCGCCCGAAAAGCGCTGGCTGCGCTACGGCGTGCTGGTGGTGTTTCTTGCGTCATGCGTTGCCGGAATCAACGTAATCGTGTCGCTGCTTGCGCCCTACAGTTCTTACGGCCGTATGGTCAACAGCATCTTGCGCCCCGTATGGACGGCAGGCAACAACGTGCTGGCATCGCTTGCCGAGCGCATGGACAGCTACGCTTTCTACAGCGTTGACGTGTGGATGCGCAGTCTGCCTACGCTCATAATTGCCGCCGTAACGTTCGTGATAATTGCCGTGCTGGCATGGCGCGGGGGCAGAACTTACTGCAACACGATATGCCCCGTGGGCACAATTTTGAGTTTCTTTGCACGTTTCTCGTGGTTCAAGATCAGCATTGACGGCGACAAATGCGTAAGCTGCCGCCTCTGCGAGAAGAACTGCAAGGCGTCGGCCATCAACGTAAAAACCGGCCGCATTGACTATAGCCGCTGCGTGGTGTGCGGCAACTGCATAGGCAAATGTAATAAGGATGCCATAAGATATGTTCACCCGGCTAAAGCTGAGGCACGCAAAGCAGAAGCCAAGCATGAAGGAGGAGACGAAAGCAGCAGCGTTGACAGCGGCAGAAGATCGTTCCTGCTCGGTGCAGCAATGGCAACTACGGCTGCCGCGCTGGCTCAGGAGAAGAAGAAGGTGGACGGCGGACTGGCTGTTATTGAGGACAAGGTGCAGCCCGAACGCGCCACACCGATAACTCCTCCCGGCTCTATGTCTGCACGCCACATGGCCCAGCACTGCACGGCATGCCAGCTCTGCGTGTCGGCATGCCCCAACGACGTGTTGCGCCCGTCATCTGACTTGTCAAAACTGATGCAGCCTACAATGTCGTATGAGCGCGGCTACTGCCGTCCCGAATGCACCCGATGCAGCGATGTGTGCCCTACGGGTGCCATCAAGCCGATAACACGCGAGGACAAGTCGGCCACACAGATAGGACATGCCGTGTGGATAAAGAAAAACTGCGTGAGCGTTACTGACGGCGTTGCCTGCGGCAACTGTGCCCGCCACTGCCCCATGGGAGCAATAACGATGATACCGCTCCACCCCGGCACCGACTCAAAGCTGACCATTCCTGCCGTGAACGAGGCGAGATGCATCGGCTGCGGAGCGTGCGAAAACCTCTGTCCGGCACGTCCGTTCAGCGCCATATATGTTGAGGGACACGAAGTTCACCGCACAGTATAGCTTCACCCCGATGTCTCTTTATCAACAACTAAAAAACAATTACCGTTATGAGTAAAGACATAAACAGAAGAAGTTTTCTGAAACTTCTCGGAGGCGGAGCCGTGGCCACATCGGCACTGCTCACCGCCTGCAAGGGCAACGACAATAAATCCACTGCCGCCAAGGAACCGCCCAAGGGCAAGATGACCTACCGCACCAACCCCAAGACCGGCGAGAAGGTGTCTATCCTGGGTTACGGCATGATGCGCCTGCCGGTGGTGGGAGGCAACGCCAAGAAGAAAGGAGGCGAGATTACGCCCATAGACCAGGAAATGGTGAACCGTCAGATTGACTACGCGCTGGAGCACGGCGTCAACTACTTCGACACGTCACCAGCCTACTGCCAGGGACAGTCGGAGCGTGCCACGGGCATTGCCCTGAAGCGCCATCCGCGCAACAAATACTTCATTGCCACCAAGCTCTCCAACTTTAACCCCGAGACATGGACGCGCAAGGCATCTATCGAGATGTTTGAAAACTCACTGAAGGAGCTTCAGACCGACTATGTCGACTATATGCTGCTGCACGCCATCGGTGAAGGCAAAGACTCGCTTGCCACATTCAACGGCCGCTATATGGACAACGGCATACTCGACTGGCTCGTGGAGCAGCGCGAGAAGGGACGCATACGCAACCTCGGCTTCTCTTATCACGGCGATGTCAAGATATTCGACCTGATGCTAAAATGGCACGACGAAGGCAAGTATCATTGGGACTTCGTGCAGATAGAGCTTAACTATCTCGACTGGAACTACGCCAACGAAATCAATCCCGTGAACACTGATGCCGTATATCTATACAACGAACTGAAGAAACGCAACATACCGGCAATAATCATGGAGCCGCTGCTGGGCGGACGACTCGCCAACGTGCCCGACCCTATCGTGGCCAAGATGAAGGAGCGCGAGCCCGAGAACAGTGTGGCCAGCTGGGCATTCCGCTTTGCGGGCACTCCCGACGGCGTGCTAACCGTGCTGAGCGGCATGACGTATATGGAGCACCTGAAAGACAATCTCTGCACCTACTCGCCGCTGAAACCGCTCACAAAGGAGGAAGAGGCGTTCCTGATGGAGATTGCTAACGACATATACAACCTGGACACTATACCCTGCAACGCATGCAACTACTGCATGCCCTGCCCCTACGGCATAGACATACCGGCGGTGCTGTCTCACTATAACCGTTGCATTAATGAAGGCAACATACCCAACAAGGGCAGCCAGGACCCCGACTACCGCCGTGCGCGCCGCGCCTTCCTCATAGGCTACGACCGCAGCGTGCCGCGCCTGCGCCAGGCATCCCACTGCATTGGCTGCGGCCAGTGTGTTGAACATTGTCCGCAGGGCATCAAGATTCCGGAAGAGATGCACCGCATTGACAAATTCGTGGAGGAGCTGAAGCAGAATGGATAAGCTCATCAGCATGCTCGGCCATGACGGCTGCCGCGGAGTGATGCGCTCACCGGGCGGCAAGACCATTGTGTTCAGACGCAGGGGAGTGGTAGACCTCTTCGATGCCGTAACCTCTCATCCCGACCTTACACAGGGCGCCTCGGTGGCCGACAAGGTTATCGGACTTGGTGCGGCTTTCCTGCTCGTCAAGGGCGGCGTGGCCGAAGTATATGCCGAAGTCATTAGCCGGCCGGCTGTCAGCAAACTGCAAGATGCCGGAATAAGCCTTAGCTACGGCAAGACTGTAGACCACATAATCAACCGCGAAGGCACCGGAATATGCCCCGTTGAACAACTGACATCTACAGCCCAATCGGCCGACGAGGCATGGAAACTGATTAAAGAATTCATAAAGCGTAATTCATAATTCACAATTCATAATTAATAATTCATAATTAATAATTCACAATTCATAATTAATGGAAACAACAATATCACAGATACAACAGCTCAGCTACCGCGAGGGCAAGACCTACGCCCTGGCTGCTGCGTTCGTGGCAGGCAACATCCTGCTGCCTCAACTGTGCCACATGCTGCCGCAGGGCGGACTGGTGTGGCTGCCTATCTACTTTTTCACGCTCATTGCAGCCTACCGCTACGGCATCACCGCCGGACTGCTCACGGCCATAGCCTCGCCGTTGGTAAACAATATGATGTTCGGCATGCCGCCGGCACACATGCTGCCGATAATATTAATAAAGTCGGGCCTGCTCGCCCTTGCCGCTGCAGCCGTTGCTTCGCGCTGCAAGAAGGTAAGCATAGTAGCCGTGGCAGCAGCTATTGTGATATACCAGGCCATAGGCACAATGGCCGAATGGGGCATGACTGGCTCGATGGCTGCCGCCCTTCAGGACCTGCGCCTCGGCTGGCCCGGTCTGCTCGTTCAGCTGTTCGGCGGATTTGCCCTGCTGAAACTCATGGCACGCAAGGCCCGTTGACAAGACAACGCACAGCATATCGCAGACAAAAAGACAAGATAATAGGACAAGAAGTCTTTTTAGATAAAAACCTGCCACTCGCCACATCTGCAAGTAACTCCCCAAAAAGTTGCTTAAAGATGTGGCGAGTTGTTTTTTACTCCATCACGAAACACCAAAAAGACGCCTGCCAAAACAGCCTGTCATATAAAACGGCAAAAAATCATAAGAAAAACGCACCGTTTTCATTAACAAACACTCAAAACAAAAGCAAATAAAACGCCGACCGTAAGCAAAACAAAGTGTATTGCTTTCAAATCATTAACCTATCGTTTACGGGTCGGAAACGGGCCACTTTCACATCAAAAGTGGCCTGTTTTTTCATCAAAAACAAGTGCTTTATAACTCCCCAGACACACGTTCTCAAAATATGCCCGAGCTGCCTGCAATTAATACGCAATCTGCATATACCATTTTCTCACTGCATCCGCAATATTATCAGCACAAAACAGCTATACCGAAATCATTATTTTGTCTGTGAAGTTTATAAAAAAAATTAATTTGCTTTGCATTGTAAGGCTCATGCTATATATTTGCACAAAAAATTTTCATTAACGCAGCAAGGGCTGAAGCAACATCCCGGCTTGTTTAACACTGTCACATAACGCACAAAAGAAATGATGAAACGCCAAGGCAACATACTGATATGCATGCTGCTGTCACTGATGATGGTGGCCGGCGGGGCTGGTTTTGTGATTGTGAAATGCTGCTGCAAGGGCAACACGGTGCAGACCGAATGCCGCAGCACATGCTGCCGGCAGTGCGACAGGCTGCACATGGAAGCCAAGTCGTGTGCCGAAACAGTGGTGATGAAGCTGTGGCCGACAACCACGGGACAGCAAAAGCCGGCAAGCGTGCCTGACGCTCAGGCCACGATGCTGCCGCCATACAGCATTGCCTCATACTGTCAGGCGCCCGCTTCAACATATCTCATCTGCCGGTATGCGCCAAGACTGCTGCACGCTCCGCCACGGCTATATCTGGCCATGATAAGAGTGCTGATAATCTGATTTTATCCTGTTTTTTTATCATAATATTTTTTACTTACCCTTAAGTCAGGCGCCCAAGCATGCGCGCCTGACCATATCATGCCTGGCTGAAGCCTCTGCTGCTACGAGGCAGCACCAAGGCACGACGGGGCGACAAAGACATAACGGCTGAGGCACAGACAGCACGCAGCCGAAAACTAAAGAACAATAAAAAACGGATAAAAGCAAGAATTACAGATGAACATAAGACTTACAGCTGCAGGAGCCGCACTGGCAGCCTGCACCACAATATGCGCCGGCAACGGCACGGCCTCACTGGCCACAGACAGCATAAGCCATAATGACAGCATACACCGCGAAAGCTCGCTGGGCGAGGTGGCTGTGGTGGCGCGCCGCGCCGGAACGACACGTATGGGCGGAGCCGTAAACGGATTCAACCTGAACCGCGAGGAGCTGTTCCGCGCGGCATGCTGCAACCTTGGCGAGAGCTTCACCACCAACCCTGCCGTAGACGTGAGCTACAACGACGCCACGACGGGCGCAAGGCAGATAAAACTGCTGGGACTGGCCGGCACCTACGTGCAGATGATGACCGAAAACATGCCCAACTTCCGCGGTGCGGCAGCGCCCTATGCGCTGGGCTACGTGCCCGGCCCCTGGATGAAGGGCATACAGGTGTCTAAGGGTGCGGCGTCGGTGAAGAACGGCTACGAGGCCATAACAGGACAGATAAACGTAGACTACAAGAAACCCGAGGACGAAGAGGGCATAGAGGTAAACCTCTTCGGCGACACAAAGAGCCGCATAGAGGCCAACGCCGATGCCAACCTGCACATAAACAAGCAGTTGAGCACGGAGGTGCTGATGCACTACGAGAACAGCTTTGAGAATCACGACGACAACGGCGACGGCTTCTACGACAAGCCGAAAGTGGAGCAGTATAACCTGCAGAACAGATGGCTCTGGGCAGGAGAAAAGTATATATTCCACGGAGGCATAGGCGCACTGAAAGAGCACCGCAACGGCGGACAGACAGGCCACCGCGGCAACGACGGCGCCGAACTGTTCAGGATAGGGCTCGACACGGAGCGGTATGAAGCCTACATGAAGCACGCCTTCATCATAGACCGCCACAAGGGCACCAACATAGCCCTCATGGCATCGGGCTCGATGCACATGCTCGACGCCGGATACGGACACAAGACGTATGACGTGAACGAGAAGAACGTGTATGCGTCGCTGGTGTTTGAGACCAACTTCACAAAGATGCACAACTTGTCGGCCGGACTGAGCCTCAACCACGACTATCTGGGACAGACCGTGCGCATGGTGAACGACAAGGAGGCATCGCCCGTAAGGATGAACGAGAAGGAGACCGTGCCCGGCATATATGCCCAATATACATTCAACCTCGACCACCGGCTGACAGCCATGGCGGGCATAAGGGCCGACCACAGTTCAGTGTACGGCACATTCGTAACGCCGCGCCTGCACCTGAAATACATGCCCAGCGACATGCTTACGCTGCGCCTCTCGGCTGGCAAGGGCTACCGCACACCGCACGCTCTGGCCGAAAACAACTATCTGCTGGCGAGCGGACGCCGGCTCGTGATAGACGACCTTGAGCAGGAGGAGGCATGGAACTACGGGGCGAGTGCCGCACTGAACATTCCGCTGCTGGGCGAGACGCTGAAGCTCAACGCCGAATACTACTACACACGCTTCATGGCGCAGGCCGTAACCGACTATGACACCGACCCGGGCGTGATACACATAGGCAACCTGAACGGCAAGTCGTATTCGCACACGCTGCAGATAGACGCCACCTACCCCATATTCAAGGGCATGACGCTCACGGCAGCCTACCGTCTGAACGACGTGAAGACCACCTACGGCGGCCGACTGCTCGAAAAACCGCTGACAAGCAAATACAAGGGACTTATCACGGCATCATACAAGACGCCGCTCGGCCTGTGGCAGTTTGACGCCACGCTGCAGCTCAACGGCGGCGGACGGATGCCCGATCCTTACGAACTGCCGGACGGCACAATGTCGTGGAACAAGCGCTTCGGCTCATACGAGCAGCTCAGCGCACAGATAACGCGCTGGTTCCGCCACTGGTCGGTATACGTCGGAGGCGAAAACCTTACCGGCTTCACCCAGAAGACATCTATCTACGGTGCCGACAATCCCTGGGGCACGGGCTTCGAGCCTACGCTTGTATGGGGCCCCGTGCACGGCCGTATGTTCTATGCCGGAGTGAGGATAAACATCGGAAGGATGTAGTAAGCCGAACAAAGTACAGACAAATTATCATACAAAAAATAAAACCAAACAAATAAGACAGAAAGTTATGAAACGACATTTTTTATTATTGACCTTGGCGCTGTGCGCTATCACAAGTTTTGCCAAAGACATCAAGACCATCATCGTAACCACAAATCCGCAGATGCACTGCGAGGCATGCGAGAACAAGATTAAGAGCAACATGCGCTTCGAGAAGGGCATAAAGGCAATAGAGACAAACATTAGCCGGCAGGAGGTTACACTGACCTACGACGCCGACAAGACAACGCCCGAAAAACTGATGAAGGGCTTTGAGAAAATCGGATACACGGCCACCGTTAAGACCGGCTGCGACAAGAAGCAAACTTGCTGCGAGAAACAGCAGGCCAGTTGCGGACAAAAGCAGAATTGCTGCGACAAGGCACAGGCGGGCTGCAGCAAACAACAGACAAACTGTGAGAAGAAACAGAACTGCTGCGACAAGCAACAGACAGAATGTAAACAAGACTGCAAGAATTGCAGCAAAACCGAATGCTGTAAGAAGAAGTAAAACGCAGACAGGCTGATACATAAATAACTCAATGGGGGATGCAACTGCCGGATTAAACATCGGTAGACGCATCCCCCGATTATTTTATATTTGCCTGATTGACCGTATAAGTTACACGGCGGTTTTCAACAAAAAAGCGCAACACAGCAGTATGTTCTGATTTTTATCCGTAACTTTGCATTTTGGAACATAGATAAAAATCTTACTTAAGGAAAGTAAAAATGAAGAAACTTCACCCCATAATGTTCGCAGGAACAGGCAGCGACGTAGGCAAGAGCGTTGTGGCGGCCGGTTTCTGCCGCATATTCAAACAGGACGGATACTGTCCGGCACCATTTAAGGCGCAAAACATGGCGCTCAACTCTTATGCCACGCCCGACGGGCTGGAGATAGGAAGAGCGCAGGCCGTGCAGGCCGAGGCGGCAGGACTCAGTCCGCATACGGACATGAACCCGCTGCTGCTGAAACCTCAGACCGACAAGACGTGTCAGGTGGTGCTCAACGGACGGCCAATAGGCAACCGCGACGCCTACAGCTACTTCAACCCCAAGGGGCGCGACGTGCTGCGCAACGAGGTGAACGCCGCATTCGACAGACTCAACAGCCGCTACAATCCTGTTGTCATGGAGGGCGCCGGAAGCATATCGGAGATTAACCTGCGCGAGACTGACCTCGTGAACATGCCGATGGCAATGTATGCAGGAGCCGACGTGATACTCGTTGCAGACATCGACCGCGGGGGAGTGTTCGCCAGTGCCTACGGCTCGGTGATGCTTCAGCGTCCCGAAGAGCGCAAGCGCATAAAGGGCATACTGATAAACAAGTTCAGAGGCGACATCAGACTGTTTGAACCGGGCGTCAAGATGATTGAGGAACTGTGCGGAGTGCCCGTCATAGGTGTGCTGCCCTACTTCAAGGACATCTTCGTAGAGGAGGAAGACAACCTGCAGCTGGCGTCGAAGGCACGCCATGCATCCGGCAACGGCAAGGTGAGCGTGGCAGTGGTGCTGCTGCGCCACATAAGCAACTTCACTGACTTCAACATGCTTGAGCGTGACAGTCGTGTAAATCTTTATTATGCCGACAGCGCCGAAGACATAAGCAAGGCCGACATCATAATAATTCCGGGCAGCAAGAGCACCCTGGCCGACCTCAGCCTTCTGCGCAAGAGCGGCATGGCACAGGCCATAATCAAGGCTGCCGAAAACGGAAAGACCGTTGTGGGCATCTGCGGCGGCTACCAGATGATGGGCACAATGATAAGCGACCCCGAAGGCATTGAGGGCAGCATAAGCGGCATGCCCGGACTGGGACTGCTGCCCATGCACACCGTGATGAACCGCGAGAAGACAACAAAACAGGTAAGATTCGGCCTCAACGGCAGCGGCAGCTGCGACATGGAGGGCTACGAGATACACAACGGGCGCACCGAGGCCGACAGCGGCAGCAGCATAAGGCCGCTTTGCACACGGCAGGACGGCACGCACGACGGATGCATCGCAGGCGAAAGGTGCATGGGAACTTATATCCACGGCATATTGGACAACAGCGAATTTGTTGACTTTCTGCTGAGTCCCTACACACAGGAGGAACACTCAAAGAGCGAAACGGACAACTGGAAGGAGTTTAAAGACGAACAATACGACAAACTGGCCGAGCTGATACGCCGCAACGTGGACATGAAACTGGTTTACGAAATTCTGCAAAACGACAACGATGATTAACGGACACGGAGACGACCTGTATAAATATAATGTGGAAGTGAAGTCGAACTTCAGCTCTAACATCTACTCGCACGCCGACCTGAGCGGTCTGAAAAAGTATCTGGCCGGCCGCATGGACGTAATAGGCAGCTATCCCGAGCCTGAACCTTACTCGCTCGAAAAGGCTCTGGCTGAAGAATGTGGTATAAAGGCGAACGAGATTATGGTTACCAACGGAGCAACCGAAGCCATCTACCTGGCGGCAAGGCTCACTAACGAGAAACTTGCCGGCAGCGGCATCAATCTGATCAGCATGCCGACATTCAGCGAATATGCCGACGCATGCAGGATGGCCGGAGGCAAGACCATGAGCAGCGAAAGCGGATACAGAGGCGAGGCAACTCACTGGATGTGCAACCCGAACAACCCTACGGGCACCGTTATCAGCGGAAAAGAACTGCTGAACATAGCCGCAGAAAGCAAGGACGACATCTTCGTGATAGACCAGAGCTATGAACACTACACCACCCTCAGGCTGATTTCTGACCGCGAGGCTGCCGACGCTGGCAACATCATCCTGATACACTCCATGACAAAACAGTTCTGCATACCCGGACTGCGGCTCGGATACGTAACGGCAGCGCCGCAGCTAATCAGCCGGCTGAAGGCCCTGCGCCATCCGTGGAGCGTAAACGCACTGGCCATCGAGGCGGGACTTTACCTCATACAAAACAAAGAAAAGGCGATATCTGATGTCGGCGGTCTGCTCGACGAGGCGCAGAGACTGAGAAACGAGCTGAACAAGATTGACGGAGTGAGCGTCAGACCGACGATGACAAACTTTATGCTCGCAAGCCTTAAGGGGCGCAAGGCTGCCGACCTGAAGGAGTTTTTGGTGAACAGCTACGGCATACTGATACGCGACGCGTCTAACTTTGAAGGTCTCGACAGCTCGTATTTCAGGGTGGCGGCACAGACACGCACCGAAAACGACATGCTCGTAATGGCGATAAAAGACTTTATGAGTCACGACTGTTACAGACAACAAGACAAATAACGCAACTGCATAAGAAACAAAATGACACCTATAATATCAATAATAGCCGGATGGACGGCCGACCGTCTGCTTGGCGACCCAGAGCGTCTGCCCCACCCCGTCGTGTGGTTTGGCAAGGCCATAGCAGCAGGCGAACGCCGGCTAAACAAAGGCAACCACCGCAAAGCAAAGGGAGCCGCAATGTCTGTCTCGCTCACGATAATCACCTTTGCCGTTACGGCGGCGATAATAATGCTCGCCGAGATGCTGTCTCACACGGCAGCCATCATCATCCAGGCCTTGCTGATATTCTATTGTCTTGCCGGACAGACGCTGATAAAAGAAGTGAAGGGCGTGTTCGAGGCACTCGACACATCACTCGACTGCGGACGCAAGCAAGTGTCGAGGATTGTCGGACGCGACACATCACAGCTTACCGACAACGAGGTAAGAAAAGCAGCACTCGAAACTCTTGCCGAAAATCTCAGCGACGGAGTAATCGCTCCGGTGTTCTGGCTCATAGTTCTCGGCGTGCCGGGCATGATGGCGTATAAGATGATAAACACACTCGACTCGATGATAGGCTACCACACCGAGCGCTATAAAGACTTCGGTATGATGGCGGCGCGCACCGACGACGCAGCCAACTTCCTGCCGGCACGGCTCACGGCACTGCTCATGGTGCTCATGTCCGGAAGGCCTTCGCTGCTCAAGTTTGTTGCAACAAACGGACGCAAGCACGCAAGTCCGAACAGCGGCTACCCCGAAGCAGCCCTGGCAGGAATACTAAACTGCCGCTTCGGCGGAGGCCACACCTACTTCAACGAATATTTCTACAAGCCCTACATTGGCGACAACGAACGACAACTGACAACTGAAGACATGAGAAAAGCCGTAAAGATAAGCCGCAGGACAGAGCTGGCAATGCTGCTGATAACTCTTGCAGCGGAAATTGCACTTGTGGCAATAATATAAAGGCATTGGCCTCTCAATCCGGATAATTGCAACCGGCAAAACATCGGTAAAACGGCAACATACATAAGAAAAGGAACACCAGAAGAATAAAAAATAGTCAAAAACCCATAAATATCCTTGGTTTTTACACAAAAAGGATGTACCTTTGCAAAAGTTTTTGCGAAAAGCTCAAAACATGACGTAAACGCTCATGCTTTATGCCGCAGCAAAACATAAAAAGTCTGCGCCTGTGGCGGAATTGGTAGACGCGCTAGACTTAGGATCTAGTGTCCCGCGACGTGTAGGTTCGAGTCCTATCAGGCGCACAGATATAAAAAAGAGGTGAAATGTCTTCAACGACTTTTTACCTCTTTTATTTTTTATATATCACCCAAAACAACACTTCCGTTTATCAGGCTCACCCGATAAATAGTGGGGAAAGAAAAAAAATCTTATCTTTGCATCATGGAAAATTCAATGTTAGAGTCTTTGGTAAGCTTCATGCTGCCATCCAA
>NZ_DBLZAX010000023.1:0-44422 GCF_057607445.1 Xylanibacter sp.
GCTTCCACATGAACTCGGTCGTGCGCCAGCTTCTGGAACAGAATACCGATGTGGTCATGGTGGATACGGGTGATTCCTACGAGGGAATATGCGGCTACTACAAGGGCACGTACATCGCCTATTCCAAGGAGAAGCCCATCTCCATGAACCCCTTCAAGGTAACGAGGGAGGAATACGAGCAGAACTTCGGCGAGAAGAAGAATTTTCTCAAATCACTGATATTCCTGATTTTCAAGGGCAACGCCTTCCCCGACAAGATAGAGGACATGCTCGTCAACCAGACCCTCGTGGAATACTATGAAACCTACTTCCACCCGTTTGATGGGTTCAACGACGATGAGCGTGAGGCATTAAGGCAGAAACTGCTGGTGGCATCCAAGATGGAGGAAGACCCCGACAAGTACAACAAGGGCATGGAGGACATCGAGCGGCAGATCAACGAGCCGCCACCGCCGGAGGAAACGGAGAAACGGGCACTGATGCTCCCGGCGGAAGCCCGGAAGGTGAAGCTGCTACGACAGTGCCGTTCCCTGCTTGCGCTGGCACGGGACGGGGCCGCCAGCAAAGGAGAGCGGGAACGCGCCCTTGCCATCGTAGAGAAGTACAAGCAGGAACTCTACGAGAACACACAGCTGGTGAAGACGGACCGGCAGATAAGGCATATCGAGCAGCAGAGGCGCAGGCTGAAAGTCAGGGAGCTGTCCTTCAACTCCTATTACGAGTTCGCGCTGGAGCGTATCCCCCAGATTATGGCCATGGACAAGATCAGCTTCGATATCCATAATTTCGCCGCCATCCTGAAACAGTTCTACCGGGGCGGAGAGCTGGAGGCCACGCTGAACTCCGACATGGACGTGAACCTCTTTGACGAGCGGTTCATCATCTTTGAAATCGACAAGGTAAAGGATGACCCCGTGCTTTTCCCCATCATTGTGCTGATCATCATGGACGTGTTCCTGCAGAAGATGCGCATCAAGAAAGGGCGCAAGGCACTGATCATCGAAGAAGCGTGGAAGGCCATCGCGTCCCCGACCATGGCCGAGTACATCAAGTATCTCTACAAGACCGTCCGCAAGTTCCACGGCATCGCCGGGGTGGTCACGCAGGAACTGAACGACGTGATAGACTCGCCCATCGTCAAGGAGGCCATCATCAACAACTCCGACGTGAAGATACTGCTCGACCAGACCAAGTTCAAGGACAGGTACGAACAGATTGCCGCCATCCTGGGACTTACGCCCGTCCAGCGGCAGCAGATATTCACCATCAACGCCCTGAACAATCACGAGGGACGCAGCTATTTCAAGGAGGTGTGGATATGCCGGGGACAGAACTCGGATGTCTATGGCGTGGAGGAAGCCCCCGAATGTTACTGGGCCTACACCACCGAGCGTTCGGAAAAGGAAGCCCTGAAAACCTACATCGCCCACTACGGCGGGTTGCAGGAGGCCATCATACGGATAGAGGAAGACCGCCATAAGGCAGGAAGTCCGCTCTTCCGTGAGTTTGCAAGGAAAATAAACGAACATAAAAAGGTAATGTCGCTATGGTAAAATCAAGGTACATATTCATCACATTCTTATTGGCAACCGTCTCCATGCAGGCATTTGCCGGATGGCGTGTCGTCATCGACAAGAACTGCATCAAGGTGGTGGCCGCCAACACCGCCTCGCAGAAACTCATCGAGGACCAGCACAACTTGCAGCTGGACTCCATCGCTGCCAGGAAACAGAAGGTGGAGCTGTACACGGTCAGCATGGCCACCATCAAGGAACTCTACAAGCTGACGATGGAAAACGTGTCCGGTTTCGGGACGGAAAGCCTGTATTACAAGGAAATCGGCTCGTGCGCCTTTGACATCCTCAAAGACGTGCCGGAACTGGTCAAGACCGTGAATGAAGCCAAGTTTACAAATAAACTTTATTGTTTGACAGAGTTGGGTGGCCTGGTGGCGGAGACACAGCAGCTCGTGGGCGATTTCGTGAACATCGTGAACAATGCCGAGGTGCAGAATCCTCTCAAAGGACAGGGCACGGCGGAAAGGAAGAAAGACGGATACAACCTGCTCGACCGTTATGAGCGGCTGACGCTGGCCAACCGTATCTATACCGGCCTGATGAAGATACGCTACAAGGTGGACGGCATGGTACTGATGGCGCAGTTCGCCACGGCAAACGACCTGTTCTTTGCCATCGACCCGGAGGGCTGGGCCAACGTGGTGAGCATGAAAAGCCATGTGGGCGGCCTGATACAAAGCTGGAACGGACTGGTGGCTGCAAATTATTGACAATACATTATAAATCATTCGGGTATGGCACATAGAAAAGCAAAAATACAATTAGCGTGTGTGATAGTGGCACTCATGTTGTTTCCGGCCAAAAGTTTCGCATTCATTATCCCCAAAGACCTTCCGACCATCGAGGCTCTGATTGCGCTCCACAAGGCCGTGAAGAAGGACGAGGACCAGGCGTTACAGAGAGTGGCCACCAGTTTCGGCGAACAGTCTTTAATCACGAAAGGAGCCGTCAGGTTCAATGACGTGCGCACCACGCTGAACACAAGGCTTGACAACGCCCATTCCTACCTGGTGCTGGCCGGAGCCATTTCTTCCACCGCCAACTCCCTGTACCGGCTGGTAAGGGAATACAAGGACTTCACGGAAAGCACTTTCAAATATGTGAAGGACAAGCCTTTCGTGGCATGGTACTACACGGATGCCAACCTCGCCATATCAAGGGAGATAAAGCACTGCTACAAGCTCTATGCGTCCGTGGCCGCTTCGGGCATCAACCTGATGAAGGCGAGCATGGACGAGAAACTGAATCTGGTGCTGACGCTCAAAAGCACCGTTGACAAGGCACGGTACATCATTGACAACGCAAACCTGTACTGCTATCTTGTAACGGATTGCGGTTGGAAACCTGATTACATCTGGGAGATTTTGAACTCGGAGGTAAAGGATGCGATAGCGGAAAATGTCATCAACAAATGGAACGAAGGATATGCAGGTTAGAAAGACAATTATCATGGCTGTAATCATACTGGCCGGCATCCCGCTTGTCTCCAACGCCCAACGGCCTACAAGGGACAAGGAAAAGGAACGGCAGTGGAAGTCGATGGAGAACGGCCCGTGGGACTTCGCTCCCGACTGGTACTACTATTTTCTCCACAAGCGGTATTCCGGTGCGGACATGTACTGGAAATGGGCGGGCTTCCATTCCGGCTTCCGGGTGCGGTTCAGGGAGAAGGACTCCAACATCAAGCGTATCATGCCGGTGCGTGTCACGGCCGGGGAAACCCAGCGTCAGAAGGCGGAAAAGGCGGAAGAGGAACGCAAACACATCGAAGGACTGTACAGGGAGGAACTGGCACGGGAGGCGGACCGCAACGTGGATTTGAGTTACCCTGCCTACAAGGACGAGTTCAACCGGATGCAGGACTGCATCACCGACGGGCTGCTCTACTGCATGAAGAAAAGCGATGGCAGGCTCAAGTACCAGGTGAACGAGCTGAGCCGGCAGAATGAGATCCTCTGTGCGGACATCGCCTACATCCACAAGACCGGTGTCGGCTACGGGCTGGAGAACGCCAAGAGGCAGCAGGCCTACGAGGAAGCCAGGAAGAAAATGGAGGAACTGGTCAGCCGGACGGCGCATCTCTGTGCCGTGGCCGCCACTCATTATTAAAAAGGGAAACAAGAAACTGTAAAATATAAATATAAAGTAAGAACGGTATGAATATAATGTGTACACTCCTGACCATCGGTCTGCCCGCCATCGACGAGAGCCTTGACAAGCTGCTGGTCGCCATGGAGACATTCCCCAACGTGGCGGTGCTGGGTGATGCGGTCTCGCTGGCCCGTGCCCTCGGACTCTGCCTCGCCCTCTGTGTCGGCTCTTACGAGTGCTGGATGATGATGCTCGGACGGCGCGGCATGGACGTGATGAAGCTCCTACGCATCATCGGCATCTCCATCTGCATCTCCTCCTCGTCATGGATATGCGAGGCGTTGCAGGTGCCCGGCAAGAGCCTGGAGTCAGCCACCAAGGCCATGGCGCAGGCCAAGAACAAGGAAGTGGCCGCCTTCGAGCTGAAGGTGGCGCAGAAACAGGGGGATTACCTTGACCGCCTCCGGACGGTGCAGGACTCCATCGCCACCGCCAAACAGGTGGCAGCCATCGGGCAGGATGCGGCCTGGTGGGACAAGCTCATCTACAACGTGGAGAACCTCGGCACCACCATCAACAACTACGCCCAGCGTGCCGCCGTGGCCGCCGAGACCAAGGTCAGCGAGTGGATTAACGACGTCATACGCTTCATCGGCGAACTGATTTTCCAGATGTCCTACTACGGCATCCTCGTGGCGCAACGCATCTTCATGGCCATCCTCATGATATTCTGCCCCATCATGTTCGCCCTGTCCCTCGCCCCGCCGTGGAACTCGGCCTGGAGCCAGTGGATGTCAAAATACCTTTCCCTCTCGCTGTGGGGATTCGTGACCTACATGTGCCTGTACTACATTGACTTCATCCTCCTTTACAACCTCCAGCAGGACCTGGTGGCCTACGACCACCTCCTGCACGGCTCGGTGAACTCGTGGGAGCAAATCGGCGCGCTCGGCCTCCAGGGCATCGGCTCGAACTGCATGTACGCCATGGGTATGCTTGTCGGTGCCTACATCATCCGCTTCGTCCCCGAAGTGGCCTCTTGGCTGATACCGGGCGGCGTAAGTTCGGGAGCGGGTTCCGTGGCAGGCTCCACCGCCATGGGAATCACGAGCGCGGCAGGCTCGATGGCCGGAAGTGCGGTCGGCTCGACAATCGGTGCGGCAGGCTCCATGGGGAAATCACTCGTAAAGTAAACTTCAAAACGACAGTATATGCTTATAGAATCCCTTGCACAGAAAACGAAACTCGCCATGATGACGGTGCTGGCCACCATAGCTGGCTGTGCCGTCATCTGCGGGTTCACCGTCTGGTGCTGCGTCTCCCTCGTAAGCGAGGAGCGGCAGCAGATTTATGTACTCGACGGGGACATCCCGTTCCTCGCCGAGCGTGCGAAGCTGGAGGCCAACTTCACCATGGAGGCGAAGGCGCACATCCAGCTCTTCCACCAGTATTTCTTCAACCTGCCGCCCGATGACGACTACATCCGCTGGACGCTCGGCAAGGCGATGTACATGGCGGACGGCACGGCCTTGAAACAGAAACAGGCCATGGACGAGAACGGCTTCTACTCCGACATCATCTCCTCGTCGGCGGTCTGCACCGTCATGTGCGACTCCATCCGCTTTGACGGGAACGAACGCAAGTTCACCTATTACGGAACGCAGCTCATCAAGCGGCGTTCCCGTGACCAGAAACGTTCGCTGGTGACGACCGGGTACATCGAGAGCGTGCCCAGGACACAAAACAATCCCCACGGGCTGATGATCACCGGCTGGAGGACCATCGAGAACAAGGATTTGGACTATTAAAAATATCGGATATGAAATCATTTGGTAAAAAATTGCATGAACAGAGGCTTAAAACGCACCTGCTGATCAGGGCGTGGTTGCAGCCCAGGTTAAGTTCGGTCGGCACGAAATGCCGGTTGCCGGGGCGCATCCGGCTTGCCAACGCATGGGCTAGGAAACATCCCAAAAGGACGTTCGCCTGCGTGGTCGGTTCGTTATCCCTGTTATTGGTCGGAGGCATTGTCTCGGATTTCCTGACCGGCAGGAACGTGACGGAACCCGATGTGAGTGCCATTGCAAACATGGAACCGCTCTTCAGCGGTTTCCGCACCATTCAGGCGAACAAGGACGCGCATCGACGTACACTGCTGGAACTGACCGCCGAGGGGCAGGCCGTCCGCAAGGAACTGGACTCCCTGATTGCCGTCCCGAAGAAATCACGCGCGGATTCCGTCCGTATCGTGCGGCATTACAAAAAACTGGAAAACATCGTCAAATCCCTTAAAAACAATGACAACTCATGATCAAGATTAATTTCAGACAACCCAAGTATATCTTTCCGCTGGTCGTCTTCGTTCCGCTGTGTGCCATGGTTTACTTCCTGATGCAGACATTCGGCGGCGACGGTGAGACAGCGGAGGCGGTGGCCACGGACCACATCAACATGGAACTGCCGGAGGCGCAAACTCAGGAAACCGGAGATAAGATGTATGAGATGTCACGCCGTTTCGACGACGAGGATGCCTTCACGGCAGTCGGTGCGCTCGGGGAGGAAGAGAAAGAGAATGAAAAACTGGGTCACGGCTACACCGAGGACGAGCTTGACAGCATTGACGCCGCCGAAGCCGAGCGCATCCGCCGGCAGCAGGAAATGGAGGAACTGGAGCGTTCACTGGCCGAATCAAGAAAGCACATCAACTCCTACGCTTACGGCGACGGTTCTTCCGGTGGTGGTTCAGAAAACGGTTACACCTCGCAGGATGACTTTGCCCGTGACCTTGAAGAGATACAGAAACGGAGCTATGAACGGCAGAAGGCCATTGAAGCCGGACTCGGTTACGGCAAGTCGGAAGCGGAGAAAATTGCGGAAAAACAGCGTGCGGACTCCATCGCCAGGGTACGCAGGGAGGAAGCGGAACGCAACCGCCCGAACCTTGTCCTGAAATCCTCCGACACCAATGCCGGCAAGTTCCATACCGTCACGGCCTCCAATGAAGCAGCGGAAGCCAGGCTGATACGGGCCATGATAGACCAGACCACCAAGGCACGGGAAGGCACGCGCCTTCGCTTCAAGCTGCTTGACGACGTGACCGTGAGCGGAACCCGGTTGAAGAAAGGCACATACCTTTACGGTACGGTGACAGGATTCGGGCAGCAGCGTGTCCGGGCTGCCATCACCAGCATCCTTGTGGGAGACAGGTTCATCAAGGTCAAGCTCTCTGTCTTTGACAATGACGGCATGGAGGGGTTCTACGTTCCCGAATCCGAGTTCCGTGACTTCGTGAAGGACGCAAGCTCCAGCACGGTACAGCAGAACATCAACTTCGAGTCGGAGGACGGCTACGGTTCCGGCATATCGGGAGAGGCCATCGCCCTGCAGGCCTTGCAGAACATGTACAACTCCGCCACTTCCGCCATCTCTTCCGGCATCAGGAAGAACAAGGCGAAAATCAAGTACAACACCATTGTCTATCTGATCAATTCGGATGACGCACGGTAAACTATCAAATACTTTACACACCGAACAAGAAATCATTAAATCGCATAATATGAAAGTCAGGATTCTTTTACTTTTCATCAGCATCTTCTGTCTTACCGGCAACATATTCGCCAACAGGAGGATTTACGTCAACCGGGAAGTGACCACGCACATTGTCATGCCCGAAAATATCAAGATGGTGGACATTTCCACCCCGAAGATTGCCGGCAACCAGTGTACCGACAACATTGTACGCATCAAGCCTTATCACGAGAATGATTCCCTGCCGGACTTGGGTTATGATGACAACGAGCTGCTGGGTACGCTGACCCTTATCGGGGAACGGCATATCGCACAGTACGATGTCCTTTATACCCAATCTCCCGGCATGGCTTCCAATATATATAATGTGTCATACGACGACCTGCAGTCGTACATCAACCCGGAGGTTTCCATGCCGATGGCGGAGATGGCACGCTATGCGTGGGCGGTCTATGGCAGCGACCGCAAGTTCAACCAGATTGTATCGAACGAGCACGGCATGAAAGCCGTTGTGAACAATATCTACTCCGTCGGGGACTATTTCTTCATTGACTACTCGCTTCGCAACCGGACGAAAATACCCTATGACATCGAGGAGACGAGGATAAAGCTCACGGACAAGAAGGAGACCAAGGCGACCAACTCGCAGACCATCGAGCTGACGCCGGTCTTCACGGTCAACCACGTGAGGAAATTCAAGAAGGACTACCGCAACGTGCTGGTACTGCCGAAGCTCACCTTCCCCGAAGAGAAGATTCTGCGGCTGGAAATTTCCGAGAACCAGATCAGCGGGCGTGTCATCACGCTGACCATCGAGTACAAGGACATCCTCAATGCCGACGGCTTTGATTCGGACATTTTGAAAGACACGCCGTACTATCCCTATTATCACATCACTTATACTGACAGGCCATGAAAAAATTATTGTTTATTCTCTTGTGTGCGGTAGCCTCCATGAGCGCGTCCGCACAGGACGGCAAGCTGACGCTGAACGCCGGCTTCCTTTTCCCCTCCACGTTGAATGCGACCCTCGGTT
This sequence comes from Xylanibacter sp., assembly GCF_057607445.1. Taxonomy (NCBI): domain Bacteria; kingdom Pseudomonadati; phylum Bacteroidota; class Bacteroidia; order Bacteroidales; family Prevotellaceae; genus Xylanibacter; species Xylanibacter sp. Next base: position 8,233 of record NZ_DBLZAX010000023.1, read on the forward strand.
ATGAATATCCGCTGTCCTACGGCAATGCCGTGGAAGTATTCGGCGAGGCGGGCACGCACTGGCACAGGCCCGTTTCCAAGAACTTCTGGAAGGATTATTACTGGGACGGCGGTCTTCTGTACAAGCACCGCCTTGTCCGCTACAAGAACGGGATGCTCCGTTTCCGCTTCGGCCCGCAGTTCGGTGCGGTGAACCGGAAGTTCTTCCTCGGTCTGGAGGGAGGCTTCGAGTACAGCTACGTGCTGCGAAGCGGAATGGAGTTCTCAATTATCCAGAAGAACAACGTGAACTTCCTGCACGGGGACACTTTCCGCAACGGGTTGTTGCTGGGAATAAAAATACCGTTTTGACAGAATATAAATTTATAGCTTATGGCATTTGAGGAAACGAGGGAACAGCAGCAGATGTACAGTTATTTCCGTAGCTGTATCTACATCTTTCTCATCATCGAGATCGTGATGAACCTGCCGGTAACGGCGGACAACCGCGTCACGCAGTTCATTCTTGACATACTGGGACGTTTCAAGGTGTTCAACTCGGTGGCGGGCTGCAAGGTGACGGAACTGGTCTGCATCTGTGTGGTGTGTATAGGTACGAAGGCGAAGAAGGCGTTGAAGTTCAACGTCAGGACGATGGTCATCTACCCGGTACTGGCGGGACTGACCCTTGTCGGGCTGTGTTTTGTCTTTCACGGGATGGACTTCGGCGTCAGCTGGATGGGTTTCCCGGCAGGCCGTATCCTCTATGCCCTCTGCTCGGTGGCAGGCACCATGCTGGTGCATCAGGGGCTGGACGGCATCGCCAGGTATTACAACTACAAGGTGGGCGAAGACCGTTTCAACTTCGAGAACGAATCCTTCCAACAGTCGGAAGTGCTGGTAAACAACGACTACTCGGTGAACATTCCCATGATATATTACTGGAAACAGAAGATGCACAGGGGCTGGATCAACATCATCAACCCGTTCCGTGGGACTATCGTGCTGGGTACGCCCGGTTCGGGTAAGTCGTTCGGCATCATCGACCCGTTCATAAGGCAGCACTCGGCCAAGGGTTTCGCCCTCATGGTATATGACTTTAAGTTTCCGACACTTGCCAAGACGCTTTTTTACCAGTACTGCAAGAACAGGAAAGCCGGAAAACTTCCTGATAATTGCGGATTCAGGATAGTGAACTTTACCGATGTGGAGTATTCCAACCGCATCAACCCGATACAACGGAAGTATATTCCCGACCTGGCGGCGGCATCGGAGACGGCGGCTACGCTGCTCGCCTCCCTGAACAAGGGCGGCGGCGAGAAGAAAGGCGGTTCGGAGGCCTTCTTCACCAACTCGGCGGAGAACTTTCTGGCGGCCATCATCTATTTCTTCGTGAACTTCCACCCGGTAGGGTTCAAGGACGGAAAGAAGCTGAAAAGATTCATCTCACTGGAGGGAAAGGAACACATGGGCAGGAAATACGAGGTGGTCATCCGCAACTGGGACGACTTCAACGCCCTTGACGGCAAGGGCAGCGTGGTGCTGGACTTCGTGGACGAGAAAGGCAACGACGTCTCGACCGATGAAGACCGCATGTTCGTGGAGTTGGAGGGCTTTTCCTACAAGGACAGAACCGGCAAGGAGATAAGGATAAGCCGCTGCTGGTACGAGGACGACAAGGGAAACGAGGTGGAGCCGGACACCGTGACCGGGGAGTATTCCGATATGCCGCACGTGCTGTCCTTCCTCGGGAGGCCATACGACCAGGTGTTCAACATCCTGATGCAGGACGAGAGGATTGCCTCGCTGATGGCTCCGTTCAAGAGTGCCTACGAGAACAAGGCCAACGACCAGCTGGAAGGCATGGTGGGCACGCTCCGTGTCAATGCCGCCCGGCTGGTATCACCGGAAGCCTACTGGGTGTTCACCGGGGACGACTTTGACCTGAAGATTTCCGACAGGGAACATCCGAGCTATCTGGTCATCGCCAACGACCCGGAGAAGGAACAGGTCATCGGCTCGCTGAACGCACTGGTGCTGAACCGACTGATTACCCGTGTGAACTCCAAGGGGAACATCCCGGTGAGCATCATCGTGGACGAGCTGCCGACCCTGTACTTCCACAAGATAGACCGGCTTATCGGCACGGCACGCTCCAACAAGGTGGCCGTGACGCTGGGCTTTCAGGAACTGCCACAGCTGGAGGCGGACTACGGCAAGGTGGGGATGCAGAAGATTATCACCACCTGCGGCAACATCTTCATGGGGGCGGCACGCAACAAGGAGACGCTGGAATGGGCGCAGAACGACGTGTTCGGCAAGGCCAAGCAGACCTCACGCTCCATTTCCATCAACGACAGCAAGGTGTCGACCACCATTTCCGAGAAGATGGACTACCTCGTTCCGGCGGCGAAGATTGCGGACATGGCCACCGGCTGGCTGGCCGGGCAGGCGGCGCGTGACTTTACCGCAACGGACGACAGTATGCTGGAGCGATTCGACATCGAACGGTCCGAGGAGTTCAAGACCACCAAGTACTTCTGCAAGACGCACTTCGACATGAAGAAAATCAAACGGGAGGAGGATCACTACGTGCCGCTTCCCAAAATCTACGAGTTCCGGAATGACCGGGAGAGGGAAATCATGCTCAACCGCAACTTCAAGCGGGTGAACCAGGAGGTCGAGGACATGGTAAAGGAACTGTTGGGCATGAGTTGAATGACTATACGATTATGGATACAAAATTCTGCTTACCGGGATGGAGCGGCAGCGCATTGAAAGTCATCGCCATGGTTTCCATGGTGACAGACCACATTGCCCTCTATTTTTTGAAAGATGATACTTTCCTATACGGGGTGATGCGTTGCGTGGGGCGTATCGCTTTCCCGGTGTTCGCTTTCCTAATAGCGGAAGGGTTCACTCATACCCGGAACAGGATGCGGTATTTCCTGACACTGCTGGGGTTCGCTGCTGTTAGCGAACTGCCGTGGCATCTGCTGAACGGGAGTGACGGAACGCACAACGTGATGTTTACGCTGGCTTTGGGTGTGGCGGTACTGGCGGCTTTTGAAAGGCTGGACGGGCATAAAGTCATTTGCTACTGCACAATCCTTCTGACAGCATGGTTGGCCACATGGTCAGGTGTGGATTATGAGTGGAGAGGTATTCTGATGATTGTAATCTTCTATCTGTTTCAAAAGTGCGGGAACACTTTCCCTTCCCACTTATGCAGAATGGCTCAATTGCTTTTTACTTTTCCCTTGATGATGCACTATGGAGTGATTGGCGCAATGCTCGCCTGCACCGTTATTCTGTTTTATAATGGCAGAAGGGGATTTATACAAGGCAATGTGGCCAAGTATGGATTCTATGCTTTTTACCCAGCGCATCTGTTTATACTTGTCATCATTGTAAAATACCTAAATTTATAACAAACTGACATATAGATATTTTTCAAGATAAAATTCATGTTGTTTCATAAATACCGATTATTTCCACAAATCTTCACTTCTCCAATTTGGGCTGAATCCCATTGCAGCAATATCTATTGAGGGAAATTCGTTCAACAAGACTGATAGTTTTTCATTGAAGTTGTTATTTGGAGAAGCCGAAGCAAGAAAATACCGGATTATACACAAGCGATAGTAAATCCTTTTCTTATCCACATTTGAGGCGTCAATCCATGCGTATGTGGTCTTACGTGGCTCGGCAGGATTCAACATGAAATCACGATTCCATACCCTTGCGTGGTGACAGCACATATTACGAAGATTGGCAAGCACCGTCAGCCAAGAAGTAAATACCTGTGGTTTCAACCCAAAATAACCGGCAATACGCTTCATCAGTTTGTTACTCGCTATATTTGAGTAAATATAGTTAAGGTTGCCGAATGAAAGCACTTCAGTTATCATCCATGCCGGAGGATAGTCTTCAATGTAATTCTGCCGAAAGTCCTCTATGTAATCTTCCTTACTCGATACCAACTCCTTTTCTATGATTGCCAAAGTCTGGTTGAACTTGTCAGGGTTAGCGAAGTATTCGGATTTGGTAATCCAATACTTATCACCTAATTCCTGACATCCTATATTGGCCAATACACTTCGTATAGCAACCTCTATCTTTTCAATTTCATTGAAAAGCAGAATACGCAGTTTCTTGTCAAATCGGTACAAGGTCAGTATCTGCCGGAAAGATATGCCTTCCTTCAAGACCCTATCACTCTTTGGAATCCGATAAAAGGGGAAAATATATGCAGTAAGCCTATGATAACCAATATTCATCAAATAATTTTCCACTTTCTGATCATCGTCCATGAGCATACCACGGGATTTTAGAATTTGAGCAATCTCTGCCGGGGAAGAATATGGTTTGGCAAAACTTGTTTTCATATAGGTATAATAAAAAAACGACCCGCCGATTTGAGCATTGTAAAGAGGCTTGGCAGGTTCTAATGCCGCAAAGGTAATAAAACAATTTTGATTTGCAAAACATTTAATAGATTTCCACACGATTTCCACACGATAATCTGTTGATTTCATGTTTCTTGTCTGTACAAAAAAGTTATCTTGTCCTACATAAGCTTCGCTTTTTGCATTTTTGATTTGTTCTTTTCCTACCTAAAGTTGTTTCAGTACACGAATAACGGAGCGAATATACCCGGGGTCTTCCGCATATCCAATTTCATCAAGCCATAGCAAATAATTGCCACCCTTATATCTGTATTGCACTTTCGTGTAATAAGCCCGGACACTCTCCGTCCAATGCCCGAACTCATAGTATTTCCCTGTACGGGGATTGGTCAGCCCGAAGAGGTTGTGCTTGTTCCGGCATACGGCAGAGCGGAACCAGCCCGTTTCGAGGATGGCCTGCGCCAGCACGATTTTCGGATGACGAATACCGTTACGGAGAATTTCCTCATAGAGATTAGGGATAGTAAGTTCGGGAAGCTTTTTATCCGGCTTTATCTCGCTTAACTTTTGGGACGTGCTTTTGTCACTGTTTCGGCTTTTCCTGTTACTGTTTTCCTGACCGACAACTGTAAGGTTCAATGTATCTTTAGCCAATGAATTTATTGAACCAGCCTCCGTATTCCATTTATTATCAACATATTCAATGGTATCTCTTACAAAAGGAGGCATGATTTTCGACTCTTTTGTAATCGTATAGAACTGGGCGGATGCCGCTACCGGCATGAGCGTCAGCATGAATACTATAAGAATAGTGTTGCGCATTTCTGTTTCAGGGATTTGATGCGGATAAATTTGTGGCAATCAGACGGCCACGGCCGCAAAATTAACAGCTTAACAACCATAAAATGGAAATGCACAACAGAAATCAACCCGAACCGCTGCCATACGAGAGACTGGCAGCACTGGGCATCGACCGGGAAAAGGCCGACCTTCTGCCGCAGGAAGTGAAGGACAGGCTTGTTTCCGGCGAGGTCACACCGCTCATGCAGGTGTCGATAAGTGCCCGAAACGGTGACGTGATCACGTTACCGCTCAAACTGCAGATGACCGCTGACAAGAACGGCAATCCCGTACTCATGGCCTATCCTGTCCGTGCCGCTCTCGAAGCGGAACGTAGCGGCATCCTCCGACTGACGGAACAGGAAGCCGCAAGGCTCAATAGTGGTGAAGTCATCCAAAAAGCCGTGGAAATCAACGGCGAGAAGACACGGCAGTATCTCCAGCTTGATCCCGAAACGAAGTCCGTCATACACCGACGGGTAACTGATGTTCAGATTGAACAGAAGCTGAAGGACATGGAGAAGGTGAATGACATCGAACTGGGGACACAGCAGAAGCAGCAGGTACGTGAGGGAAAGCCCGTGGAGCTGAACGTGGGCGGTGAAAAGGTCTCCGTCGGCGTGGACCTTAAAGAACCGCAGGGGTTCAAGGTGATACAGGGCGACTTGAAAGAATGGGAACGGCAGCAGAAACTCCGCTATGACGAACGGCATCCCGAATACCTCGGACTGGTGATGACGGACAAAAACCGCTGGGAATACCTGAAGGTGGTTGACCGTCAGTCACAGGAGCGGGCGTTGAAGTTCCATTCCTCCCCGAAAGAATCCAAGGGTCTCAAAATCTAAAACCAGTTTCCCATGGCCAAGAAAGAGAATACAGACAAGGATACCACCCTTCTCGGAAAGTTTGACGCATTGAAGAAGAAGCACCCGGACGCGATGCTGCTTTTCCGCAACGGGGACTTCTATGAGCTGTACAGGGAGGATGCCGTCAAGGCTTCCGTACTGCTTGCCTTGAAGATTTCGGAGAAAATCATTCCCGGCGAGAAAGAGCCTGTCAAGCTGGCCGGGTTTCCCCATCATGCCCTGGACACGTATCTGCCCAAACTGATCCGTTCGGGGCAAAGGGTCGCCATCTGTGATGCGATTGAAGACCCGAAGCTGATGAAGAAAGCGAAAACGCAAGAAGAAATAACTCCAAACAATGAAGCTATGGCAAAGAAAAAGAAAGAGAAGGCTACGCAGGAAGAGCCTGCCAAGACAGTGGGAAACGCTGCCGTGGAGAAACCTGCCGACGAGAAGAAGGCCGAGACGAAAGTCGAAGCCGGGAAGGAGCGCAAACCCCGTGAACCGCAGATGGTGACGGCCAACGGTGAAAAAGTGACGCACGGCCATGCCTACCAGAGCAAGGACAACCCGGAAGACTGGTATTTTACAGCCAAGATTGACGGGCAGCAGCTGAAACCGCAGAAAATGGATGCGGCTGACCTTGCCGCCTACCAGAAGAAGGAGATGACCGTACCCCAGCTGATGGAACGCTACTACCCGACCAAGCTCATGCCCAAAGTGCCCGAAGAGGCTTTCCGGATGCCTAAGTCGATTGACGGGCCGGAGGGCAGCGTCACGGTGGAGAAGTTCAACGTGTACAAGGAGAAGGACGAGCAGCGTCCCGATTACGGCAAGTACAAGTTTTACGCGCAGGTCGGCGATACCAAGATGTCGGCCGTCGCCTCCCGTCAGGATTTGAACGCCTACTTCGACCGGGTGATGACACCAGAGCAGCTGTTGGAGAGGAACTTCGGCGAACGGCTGCACCTGAAATCCGCCTACGAGAAATACCGGCTTCCCGAAGGCATCGACCCCAAGGGTGTCCGTGTGGCCAAGGACCATGCCGACAACAAGTGGAAAGTGTCGGTGGACATGGGCGACAGGGGCAAGACCTCCCGGCATGAAATCTCCTTCGACGACGGCTATTCGCTCTTCAAGACCAAGACCGCCACACGGGAGCAGATAGCGGCCAAGTACCTGAACACGGAAATCACCGATATGCTGGCGGGCAACACCGCCAGGGTGGAAAAATCAGCTTCCATGAAAATGTAACTGAATGAGAAAGAGTAATTAATAATTCATATCACATTAAAAACAGTAAACGATTATGTCAAAAGCAATGAGACACGAGGAGCTGGTGGAACTCCTCCAGGAAGGCAAGATAGGTTTCCTCCGCTTTGTCATGGAGGGAGAGAACGCGCAGGACTACCTCGACTGGTGCCGTGCCCACGGTACGGACCCGTCGGACGAGTCGGCGGAGTTTTATGTCGAACAGACGGACACCGAGGGGATGGACCGCCAGCTAACGGACGACGAGGACTATGGCATATGGAACTAACTCACTGTCGTCATCGGGCGGTTCCGGCCAGGCAGCTCTGGAACGGTTTACGGCAATGATGATCGAGCGTATGCGGCAGATGAAGGAAACCGGCTGGAAGAAAGGCTGGATAGGCGGCGAGTCGGGCTATGCCGGGCTGCCGCAGAACGTGGGAGGACGCAACTATTCCGGCTCCAACTCTTTCTTCCTGCAATTGCACACGGCCGCCATGGGGTATCAGCTCCCGGTCTATCTGACCTTCAAGCAGGCCCATAACCTGAAAGCCCATGTCCTGAAAGGCGAGAAAGCCTTCCCCGTGGTGTACTGGGACATGCTGGTAAAGGACAGGGACGGCAGGCGCGTCAGCTCCGACGAGTACCGTGCCATGACGAAGGAGGAACGGCAGGGGCTGGAGGCCATCCCGTTCGTCAAGTCCTTCCCTGTCTATAACGTGGCGCAGACCAACCTGGCCGAGATGCAGCCGGAAAGGATGCAGAAACTCCTTGACAGGTTCAAGGTGCCCGAACTCCGGGACACGGAGGGAATGTACGCCCATGCCGCCCTCGACCGCATGGTGCAGACGCAGCAGTGGCTCTGCCCGATACAGGCGGACAAACGTGTGGACGGGGCTTTCTACTCTCCCTCGCAGGACCGTATCGTGGTGCCCATGAAGGCGCAGTTCAACATCGGCAGCTCGCCGGAGGAGACTTACCGGGGCGGCATGGAGTATTATTCCACCATGCTGCACGAGATGACGCACTCCACCATGACACCCGAACGGCTCAACCGTGAAACGGGCGGACGCTTCGGCGACCCGAAGTACGCCAAGGAGGAGCTGGTGGCCGAACTCACGGCTGCCATGATCAGCCACTCCATGGGCTTTGACTCCAAAGTGACCGACAACTCCGCCGCCTACCTGGACTCGTGGATAGGCACGCTGAAACAGGAACCGAAATTCATCGTCTCCGTCATGGCGGACGTGAACAAGGCGTCGGACCTGATTCTCGACCACGTGGACAAGCAGCGGCTGGCACTCGGCGAGCAGCCGTACCTGGCCAAGAACGACCCACTGGCCCCGTTGGATGCCGGTGAGGAGGTGCCTTTCAAGAATGCGGCCATCGTCAAGACACGCTCCGGTGACTATGCCATCCGCGCCTCCTACGACGGGGTGGAACTGGGACTGAAGAAAGTGTCGAAAGACACCGCAAAAACCTTCTTCCAGCTCACCGACATGAAGGACAAGGCGGCGTTCCTGAACATGACGGCACGCAAGACCTACGGGCCGGAACTGGCGGTCATGCAGCGCACGCAGAAAGCCGGTACGGGAATCAGCATTTAACAAGAATATGAATATCACCGTAATACGGACGGGCTTATGACGGACTACAAGGTAAACTTCAAGGAACTGAAATCCCGTGTGGGCATTGACGACATCGCCTATGCCCTGGGCTACCGTCTGGACCGCAAGGCCGGTGTGGGAAGGTACATCGAGCTGGTGCTGGGCGAAGGCAGGGACAGGCGTGACACCATCATCGTCAGCCACCCGAACGACAAGGCGGCGCAGACGTTCTTCCGCAGGAACGGCTCGAAAGGCGATGTGGTCACGCTCATACGGGAGAACCTTTCCTCCTTCACGGTGTCGGGCAAGGACGAGTGGCAGAAAATCGCCAAGGTCATGGCACGCTTTGCCAACATGCCCGAACCCGAATACCGGGAAGACCGCGAGTATGTGAAATCCGCCATGCACACTGCCGTATTTGACAGTTCACGGTATGAGGTGAAGCCTGTCGATACGGAGAAGACACCGGGACTGTTCGCCCTCAGGGGCATTTCCGCCGAGACGGTCAGGGAACTTTCTCCGTTCGTCTGCCTCATACGTGACCGCCGGAACGGCAAGTTCGACGGCTACAACATCGGTTTCCCCTACACGGACGCACGAAATGATGAAGTCAGGGGCTACGAGATACGGGGGCACAGCGGCTACAAGTCCAAGGCGGCCGGCACCGATTCCTCCTCCTCGGCATGGGTGGCCGACCTGACGGGCGGCAACCGTGAGGCGGTCCGGAGCGTGTTCTTCTGTGAGTCCGCTTTCGATGCGATGGCATTCTACCAGGTGAACCGGGCACGGATAAATGCGGAAGTGGCACTGGTGTCGCTCGGCGGCACGTTCTCGGACAGGCAGATAACCGGTGTCATGGAGCGTTTTCCCCATGCCCGTGCCTTCGACTGTTTCGACAACGACCTTGCCGGGCGCATCTACGGGCTTCGCATGATGGCCCTTCTGGAAAATATCCCGATGAAAATCCATAAGGCGGAGGACGGCATACGGATAGAGGCGAAAGGAAAATCCTTCACACTGGACACGGAACGCTCCCTTACGGCACAGGCCGGCGAGCGTCTGGGCATCCGCTACCGCATGGGACAGTGGCTGCCTCCCAAGGCTTTCAAGGACTGGAACGACTGCCTGATGAACAGGCCTTTACAACCAGTCCTTTCCCCCAACAAGGATGACCGGGAACGGAAGCTGGCCGAATATCGGAATACTGGACTTAAAATGTAAGGTATATGGAATCATTGAAAATGAAACTGAAAATAATCGCCGTCATTTGCGGTTGCATGACAGGAAATCTGCCGGTATTCGCCCAGCAGACCGACCCGGCACTGACCGGGGCGGTCATCGCGCAGACAGCCGAGCTGAAAAGCATCCACAAGAAGCGCAAGGAAAGGCAGGAGAAAATCATTGCGGCAGAGACCGCCGTAACAGTGGCTCTTGACCGGGTACATAACGTGGAGGACAAAATGCTGGAATACCTTTCCAATGCCCAGGGTGCGGTACAGAACCTGTACCAGATCAAACGTGCAGGGGAACTGGTGACGACGGAAATCCCCAGGAACTGCGACCTGCTCCTGAAATCGGTGGGCGGAAACCTCAAGGGCACGGCCATCGCCGCACTGGTGTCGGACGAGCTGGCGGATGCCGCCACGCAGATGGCTGCACTCTACCCGTTCATGAAACAGCTCGTGACATCGGGAAGCTATGACGTGGGCGGCACGGACGGCAAGAACGGGAAGCACAAGGTGAACCTGTTGAGTTCCTCCGAACGCTACTACATCGCCAACGAGGTGGTGACGAGGCTGGAGGCCGTCAACACAGACCTGTTCATACTGGCATGGCAGGTGCGAACGCTCTCGTGGAACGACCTCTGGTTCTCGCTCGACCCGGAAAGCTGGGCAAGCGTGATGTCCGGCAAGAACATCGTCGGCGGCATCGTGGCCGAATGGAACCGGGGTTTCTGAAAAGATAAAAAAATAACAAAGTAACATCAACAATCATGGAAACTGAAAAAAGAATCATCGGACGCTGCCCCCTGTGCGGCGGGAACGTGGTAAAGACCTGCAAGGGCTACCGCTGCGAGCATAACATCGGGGAACAGCCGTCCTGCGTGCTGAACATCAACGGCATCATCGGCAACCGCAAGATGAACGATGCGGAAATCACGGAACTGCTGGAGAAACGGCATGTCCTGTTGGACGGCTTCACCTCCAAGGAGGGCAAGGCGTTCCCGACCGTGCTGGAGCTGGCGGACGACGGCAGCGTGCCGATGCAGCCGGTCATCGGCAAATGCCCGCACTGCGGCGGAGAGATACGTGTCGGAAGCCGGGCGTTCAACTGCTCCAACTACAACAACGAATCCGCACCGTGTTCATTCTCCATCTGGAGGAACATCGGAGGGCACCAGCTTACACTCGACGAGGCGAAAGAGCTGTGCGAGAAACAGATTACGGCATCCGAACTGGAAATGTACCGGGAGGACGGCACCGTGTACCGTAAGCGGCTCGGAGTGTCTCCCGACAAACTTCAAATCATCAAGGTATGAGACAGGGTACGTTATTAATTGTGATACTGATTACCGGCATCCTCTTCTGGGGCGGCGTGTTCTATTTCATGTTCCGGCCAGACAACCCCGGCAAGAGAGCCGTGGAGGTGGCGGAGCTTGCGCTGAAAGCCTCGGTGGACAACCCCGAATCCGTCAGGGTCATCGGTATCAGCAAGGCGGATTCCGTCTTCGGCAGGGAGTACGTGAACATGGAGGAAAAGATGGCACTCTCCATGGCGATGATGAAAATCAACGAAAAAGTAATGAAAGAGACGAATGGGCTGGAGAATTTTAACCCGGACAACAGGGATATGGCCGGGCTGATGGAGCGGCAGATGGAAGCTATGGCCGTCCTGCGGTCGCTCACAATTCCCGGTGGTCAGAACGGCAAGACCCTAAAACCTTTCAACGGGTGGAAAGTCAAGATTGAGTTCGAGGCGAAAACGGCGGAAGGAAAACCCTACCGCTCCGAATACTGGTTCATTCTTGACAAGGAGGCCCGTTGCGTAATCAAGTCGTTTGAGATCCCATTGGTTTAAGCATACTTTAATTTTATGTACACTTTCAGAGTCCCGGCACGTCGGTGTCGGGATTTTTTTGTGCCGTCATTAACTGAATGAATACAAGTACATCCCTGTCTGCCTCAAGGCTTGGCGCATCCGTGGATTTTCCGATACAAAATAACGGAGGGCCGTGGCGACGGCAAACACCGCTATGCTTGGCCGCACGGAAAACGACCGGCAGCCTTCCGCAATTTGTGCCAAATTGGGTATTCCGTCCGCTTTCCGCTTGCCATGTCCGCCTTTTGCCACTTCAAGCCCTCCGTGTGGGTAAGTATCGTAAAAATCCCCCGGATGCGAGAAGCCGTAAGGCTTCAGACAAGAGGGAAAAGAATTAAGAATTACATAAATATATTAAAATTATGTTTAGCACTATTTTTCAACTCAGCAACAGACCAATAGAAAAAAGGGAGTATATCGGCATCGAACACGTGGGACAGGGCGACATGGTCTTTATGGACTACACCTGCGAGATTGACAACGAAGACCGCAAAAGGGAAATCAAGAACCTTGCGGGGCGCATTTTGCCCGAGGGCATGTTTACCCTCAATGCGGACGAGACGCTGGCCTATAACGGGGGCTTCACGGAGTGGCGAAAGACTTATCTTGACCTTATCCGCAAACGGACGGACGCACTCACCGAGAAGAACATCATGGAATGGGCAGGGACTGCCTACCACCTTCAGAAAGCCATACTCAATCCGCTCGCCACGGACTGCCTTTTCATCACGGAGTTTTGTGACGGACACGGAACGGCTGAACGGTCAAGGGAACTCATGCGGTTGGTTGAAACGCTTGCAGCAGGGGAAAAACTATATATCGGGGCGGTAATCGGCTATCGCTTCTAATACTTAAAACGGAAACATCATGAAAGGAACGGAACATTTCAAGGAAATCATCAGGAACTATCTTGACAAGAGGGCAAAAGAGGACGAACTCTTCCGTGCCAAATACGAGACCACGACACGCACCATTGACGATGTGGTTACGTTCATACTCAACGAAGTGCAGAAATCCGGCTGTTGTGGCTTTGCAGACGAGGAAATCTATTCCATGGCAGTCCATGCGATAGACGAGCCGACACTGGACATCGGCAAGCCAATAAACTGCTCGGTCGTTGTCAATCACCACATTGAACTGACCGAGGAGGAAAAGGCGGAACAGCGAGCCATTGCGCTCAAACGCTACCAGGACGAGGAAATGCGCAAGTTGCAGCAACGCAACTCCAAGCCCAAGGCTGCAAAGAAGCCCGAACCCAAACAACCCGAACTCTCACTTTTTGATTTTTGAGCCATGAAACCGAGAACGAAATTTGAAAAGACGGTGGCAGCCTCCAACGAGGGGCTGTCCGCCATCAGCCCGAAAGCCGTGGAGTGGGCTGTCAAAAACGTGGTATCGCATATTGCTTTCCGCACTTCCGGCCACAAATGCACGTGCAGCGATTGCGGAGGAAAGTTTGACTACAAGGGAAAAGGAAAGTCTGTACGCTGCCCCCATTGCGGACACCGCTTGCAGGTTACTGACACGATGAAACGGAAATGCAGGGAGACAAGCTATTTTTCCACTCTTGAAGCCATTGACGGGTTGCAGGTGCAGCGTGTGTTCCTGCTGAATGTCTGTTACAGGAAAGGCGAGCCAATGAGAACTACCTGTTGGGAGGTGTGCCGTCTGTGGCTTGGTGGGGACGGAAAGACTGCCGTCACTTCAAGGGCGAGGACGATAGGCTATTATCAGGACAGCTTCAACTGGATGACCGATATTGAGTTAAGGCAAATGTCCGATGTGCATTGGGTTATCTCAAACACGTATGTCTATCCCCGTTATTCAGTCACGGCAGGACTGAGACGCAACGGCATGAGAGGCAGGCTTCCCGACTGCCACCCCATGCGTCTTGCAAAGGCTCTTTTGTCAGACCACCGCATCGAAACCATGATGAAAACCAAAGACCGCAAGGCGGTTGCCTATTTCGTCAGCAATACATTCGAGCTGGACAGGTGCTGGCAGTCATACAAGGTTGCATCACGGCATCATTACCGGCCTGTTGATTACAGCATGTGGTGAGACACCGTCCGTCTGCTTGAACGGTGCGGAAAGGACACACGCAGCCCGAGGTATATCTGCCCGATAAACCTCAAAGCCGAGCATGACAGGTGGCTGGCCAAAGTAAACGGCATGGAGGAGAGGCGCAGGAACAGGGAGCGGATGCAGAGAGCCAAGGAGCATGAAGCCGAGTTTTACAGGGACAAGTCCTGTTTCTTCGGGATTGTCATCAGCGACAGCGACATTGAGATTTCCGTGCTTGACACCATTGAAGCCTACAAGGAGGAGGGCGAACACATGCACCATTGTGTGTTCCAGTGTGAATATTATGCAAAGACGGACAGCATTATCCTTTCGGCACACGACCGACAAGGCAACCGCATAGAGACCGTGGAGTTCTCATTGAAAGAGGGTAAGGTGATACAGAGCCGTGGAGTGTGCAACTCCAACACGGAATATCACGAACGAATTGTCAAATTGGTCAATGATAACGCACACCGCTTCCTGGAGGCAAGAAAAACAGCATGATTTCTGATATATGTTCCGAACCCCGTTCTACGCTGGGAAGCGTGGAACGGAGTGCCTTTACATCATAACCAGGAATGCCAATTATCGCAAGACTTCTTGATGTATCGTGCAGTAGTGGTATTACCATAACACTTTATAATTGTGCGAAGATTACCCAATATATATTCTGCTTCGGCTTTAGCTTCCTCAGATTGGAACATTTCCAAAGCCTTTTTAATTTCTGCCTGATAGATTTCTTCTGTTTTTTTATGCCCGACAGAATGCTTGTAATCGTATAGGATGTCATCATAACCTTTTATATAATCAATTGACCAATAATCCAATCGAGGCTCAAACAAGCCGATATATTCTCCACGCCAATATTGGGTTAAAGCCCAACACTCTTCAAAAGAATTACGACGGCCTATGGCATATTTGAACCGTGCCATACCTCGTATGTCGGCAGTCTTTCCGTATTTCATCTGGTCTTGCAATTCCAACATTCTTTTGGCAAACCTGTATTTAATTCTTTGGGAGTCTTGCAATGGTTTATTGACAGTTTGTGCCTCCCATTCCCATTCTCCGCTTTTAGACCATCTGTCCGGATAAGCATAGAAAGGATTCCGATTAAGATAGCCTCCCTTATATACATTCATGGCTTGCAAATATTCATCAGAAACACTGGTAAAATATCCGACAGCCCTTTGATAGTTTTCCTCACGGAGGGCAAGAGTCCCTATAAGTTCATTGAAATAGTCTGAATCGTGCCGGATATACTTTTTCAGATAAGTAAACAATTTATTTTCAGAAGCAATACCCCGCTTCACGTCTATAAGTTGACTGGACGAAAGAGACCCCATCAACTGAAAAGAAAGAGAACTGTAATCTTGCGTATTCCAAAATCGTTCACTTCTTCTCATTTCTTCAATTGTCTGTGTTTGGGTAGCTCCTCCCCAAAAAGCGCATGTATAATCTGTCTCTATTTCATCATGGCGTTGCTTGGTGGCAAGCAGATTGTCTGCATAACCGCATAGTAATATAGCTGTAGTATAGTCCTTATTATTCCACAAGTTCGGAATCAGGCTGGCATAAACTATGTTCTGCATCATTCTGTTCCATTCCACAGCATCTGGCAAAAATATGTCAATCTTTGATTCCATCCATTTCAAATCAGACAAAAGTGATGAATTATCATCGTTCTCTGCATCTATCTTCATGCGATAGGCACGGGCATGGTCGTGTAAATCGTCTGATGAAAACGTGTGCCGCAAAGCCTTACGGATATACTGCGAGGCTTTGCGACTGTCAGAGTAAAACTCTCCGTACATATATGCCAAAGCAAACTCCCAGTCACCACGATTGTTTACTTTCTTCTTGCTTAGCACATTTTCTGCAACAGATTTTATTGCACAAAACTCGGCAGAATCATTTGAGATAGTCTGGATGTATGATAATAATTCCGGGTTGTCTGGATTGCGTTCTGCCATGAACGCAACAGGATTGTCGGTTTTGATAGAATAAAAATCACCAGATTGGGCGAAATATTCATTTGCCATATCAACATTTCCCAGCCGGTACCAACATCCGGCTACATACCCCTGTGCCATACGCTTGAACAGGTTGTCATCAGAAATTTCCTGAAAAGCCTCATTGAAATATGCCACACATTTATCGTAACAACGTGAAGCAAAAAGTGCCCGTACCACTTGCAAGGCATAACGGTCCTTGATGCGGGTTCCGGTGTAACTCTTGCACTTGTCAATTATATCCTGGAAATCACCTGTTACATCACTTGAATCTCTGGATGATGGGTAGTACCACGGTGAATTGATTTCATTTCTGCGTTTTTCCAACTCTTTGGCTGTACTCAAAAAATCAGCTAATTCCGAATCGTGAGTATTTTTCAGATAGATATAGAATAAATTATCCGTGCTTACACTTTCGTCATAACTGAACATTATATCATTGACTGTATCACTGTTATCTTTATATACCGCCTGCTCAATGTCGTTTAATGGTATTCTTTCAGAAGTAAGTTTTTGCCACAACCGCAAGTTCTCCTGCTTGTAAAAGTCTTTAGTAAGCAAGCCGTCCCAATTGGATGTGAAGAACTTGGGTGTTGGTATTATCGGAGGATACGGACCGCAAGCATTGGCATGGAATGATACGGAAAATACTATTATTACTATGCTACTTAACTTCAGAAGTAGAGAGTATTTTTTTGATTTCATCGTCTGTATATTTTGAGAGATTGCGTAAATCGAAATGATATAAAATATTACTGTACGGATTATTGGATAGCTCTTGCTCTATCATGGACTTTACGCTTATTATGTCCTGATATTTGGAGGTTTCTACTCTAATCTCGTCTCCTTTCCGGATTATCATTTCTTTATAAGGAATATCTTCAAGACATTGGTAAGTATGATGATTCTTAGTGTTTTTGAACTTAGTGGAATCCTGTACGTTTATCCCATTCAACAGACCGACAAACTGGCGTTTATGAAACAACAACTGCCATGAATAGGTGGGATAGGCTACATCAAGGTGCAATGGATAATCGCTCAGATATTTCAGATATGGCTTTATATCTTTTGGGTCTAAGATGGAATTTGCCGCATCCGGGTCACTGAAATCTCCGGTATTATAAACCATCAGCACACCGTAATCAACCGGTGGAACCTTCTGTGCCAGTTGATGTAGTCTGATTGTCGAATTAAGATTCCAAGTCAGGTTCTGCTTGCGGATTTCATGTCGGACAGAATCACATAACGCAAAAAACGAACGTTCAGTAGAAGTTGTCCAATCACAATCCAACTGTAAGCCGGACACATTTGACAATCCGTTATATGAACACATATTCTTGACGCGCGTCACGATATTTTGGGCCAACTGTCCTTCATGTCCTTTTGCATCTTTCATTGCATCCAATGTAATATACACCACAGGAACAAATTCTATAAAGCCCAAAGAATCGTTTAATATATAATAAGTCTTTTCCGGAATCCTCATAGTGGCATTTGGCACAGTACGGTTTCCGTCAATCGTACCAACGTTATCAACCGACACATCAAACATACGCAAATAAATACGTCCAATATCGTGCTTGCGCATGAATGCGAAATCGGACGAATCCGGTGCAAATACTGTTTTCCAATAATACACACTATTTTTCTCTTCATGAGAAAAATCTGTTTTATTTACATGGCGACAGCCACTGAGTATTGCAAATAAAGCGAGAAATAAGAGAAGGTGTTTCATGTACTCAAATGATTGATTATTTTAATTGTACATTTGTCTTGCTGCCCATTGAAATACTTGTCTATAATTCGGGCAAAGACTTCATCAGGCGAAACGATGTCAAAGAGCGTCATGCAGGAACAGAGTTTACGGCTGTCAATGCCTCCGAATACTTCAACAGCATCATTGGTAGAAAGATGAAGTATTGTTTCTGAAACTTCTCTTAACCGTTGGGCGAGAACTGGATTTCCTAAATATGCAGTAGCTTCCTCTATTCCGGATATTCCATAAAACTTTGAGTTAAAAGAATACCCGAGCTGTTTGAGTTGCGGAAAGATATACCACATCCAATGCCCTCGTTTCCTGCCTTCCTGTAACTCTTTGAGAACTATTGGATATATCAAATCCTGTGCTTCTATAAAGCGTTGAAGATTATAGTTATCTTGCTCCATATCTTTGTTTTGCTTATGCAATACCCAATAGCTCTTTTCCATGAAGGAGGAGAATCAGGAATGCCTGTATTTGATTTTTACCATATTTAGATAAAATTAAAGGGTTGGAATAACCCCGGTATGATGTATGGAGCTATTCCAACCCGTAATATTTAGTTATCGCTTAGTTATCAGATGCCATCCTTCACGTACCCAAAGTACAAGGGAGGAACCAAGAATAATAATTATCCAATCTTGCAAACTCAATCCTTGAACATTGAAGAATTGTTGAATACCAGGTATTTCCACCATTGCCACTTGCCCTATCATGATAATAGCCACAATGATAAGTAATCCCTTACAACCTTTGAAATGTAAAGCACTACGACCAGTCTCGAATGCACGCGCATTGAAGAGATAGAAGAAATGGGTCATCACAAAAATAGTGAAGAGCAGAGTCAACTCATACGTAGATACATGGCCTTTTTCACCCAATTGAAGTGATAACAAATCTGTGAGTTGGTGAATGTCTGCGTGTTGGAATATATAAAGCAAACCGAGTAACATTGCAAAAAAGAATCCACCTACACCGATAATGTTAGCAATCATTGATTTATTAAGAATAAAAGCATTACGGTCGCGGGGTTTGTCCTGCATTACGCTCTCTGAAGGAGGAAGTGATGCCAATGCCATTGCTGCAAAAGTATCCATAATAAGGTTTATCCACAACATTTGAGTTACAGTCAATGGACTTTCTGTTCCCATAAATGCGCCGCAAAGAACTAAGAAACAAGCTGTTACATTTACAGTAAGTTGAAATAACAGGAAACGCTGAATGTTTTGATAGAGTGAACGTCCCCACATCACAGCCTTACCAATGCTTGAGAATGAGTTATCGATGATGGTAATGTCAGATGCTTCTTTGGCAACAGATGTACCATCGCCCATTGACAGTCCCACATGAGCAGTATGTAATGCAGGTGCATCATTTGTTCCATCACCAGTAACAGCTACTACCTGATTTTTCTTTTGCAAGGCTTCTACCAACCGTTTCTTGTCCATAGGACGTGCGCGGGCGATAATCTTTAGATCCTGTACACGGTCAAGCAATTGTTCCTCTGTAAGTGCAGCAAAATCGGGGCCAGTAATGATGTTGCGTTCTGTATCTGTAGAAGTCCAAAGACCTATTTGACGACCTATTTCCTTTGCCGTACCCGGAGTATCACCAGTTACAATCTTTATGTTTATACCTGCATCCAAACATTCTTTTACTGCATCAGGGACATCTACACGAACAGGATCTGCAATAGCAGCAATACCAATGAAATGAAGTGATGTAGCAACCAGTTTGCCATTTTCAATCACAGCATTATCGTTTTCCAACACTTGATAGGCAAAACCAAGTGTACGCATGGCTCGTTCCTGATAGGAAATTAACTGCTTATCAACAATAGTTTTATCTACATTGGTGACTTTGCATAAGTCAAAGATTATTTCCGGAGCACCCTTCACATAAAGTATTTTCTTGCCTGGTATGACAGCAGATTCAACAACAGTAGCCATATATTTACGCTCAGTAGAGAATGGAAGTTCTTGTACAACATTTACACTTTCACGCAGCATACGATAGTCCACCCCTTTGTTGTTTAACCAAAGTAGTAATGCCCCCTCTGTCGGATTACCCAGTACTTGAGGTTTCTTGACGTCTGAGAAATCAATAGATGCGGTGGAGTTTACTGCCATTCCTTCGTTGATAACACTATCGGAAATATTATCTGCATAAACTTTTATATCGTCCACTTTCATTTGATTTTGAGTCAGTGTACCTGTTTTATCTGTACAAATTACGGTAGTTGCTCCCATTGTTTCGCAAGCGTGCATTTTACGAACAAGATTATTTGTTCGAAGCATTCTTCTCATAGAATATGCCAATGAGAGTGTAACAGCCATAGGCAACCCTTCAGGTACCGCTACAACAACCAATGTAACGGCAATCATCAATGTTTGTAGAACATATGCTATAAAAGGAGCAATTTGTTCCATTGAGCCAAAACAATCTGTTCCGTTGCTGATTAAATAACCTGCAATACGTCCAATTATAATCAATGCAGCAAAACCATAGCTCAATTTGGTAATCCAAGCACTTAATCCGTCAAGTTGCTCGTTAAGCGGAGTTTTCACACTGTCATCAATCTGTGCTGCCTCAAACACTTTGCCTTGTTCGGTTGCATCACCAACTGCAAGTACACGGAATATACCATGCCCTTCCATTACCTTTGTACCTTTCATTACATGATTGGTTGGGTAAGTAGCATTCTTATCAAACTCTTCTTCATTGATACTCTTACCACATACAGGTTCTCCAGTTAAGGTGGATTCATCCAAATGTAATTGTACAGCTTCTATCAATTCGCCATCAGCAGCAACTTCCTCACCGGTATTAAGAATGACTATATCGCCTACAACAACATCTTTTCGAGGTATTTGTGTGGCATTCCCGTTACGGATTACCTCAACAGGTTCATCATCGTTTACTTGATTAAGAATTGTAAATTCTTTATCAGCTTGGAGCTCAAAATAAAATGCCAAACCAGTAGCAAGCAGAATAGCAACAAAAATTCCTGCCGGTTCAAAGAAGACTTCTCCACCTTCTCCCAATCCAAAATATTCATAAAATGAGATTCCAATAGAAAGCACACCTGCAATCATCAAAATTATGATAAGAGGGTCGCCAAACTTTTCAAGAAATTGTTTCCATAACGGGTCTTTCTCTGGAGGTGTCAAAATATTAGCGCCATGTTTTTTACGGCTTTCGAGCACCTCGGCATCGGTTAAGCCTGTGAAATGATGTTTTTGTTCCATATTATTCTTTATAAATTAATTATTCTTCGGTATCTGATTTATTCTTGCAGATTCAAGAATAGGTAAATTTGATTCTGTTGGTACATATATTACAGTCTTATCGCTCAAATCTGATTGTTGGCGAACCCAAAGATATTGGATGTAAGTAGGAGTAATACTACCGTTCTCTATTTTAATCGCTTCAGCAGCCCCTTTAGCTCTCTCTATTTCTGCTTGTGCATTCAATTTCTCTGCTTCAAGATTTGCTCGTGCTTCCTCTATCTTTATTTTACGATTCTGTTCGGCTTTGGCAAATTCTGCTTTACCTTCCATTTCCTGCGACCAAACATTATACCAAGGTTTGATAAAAGCCATACTTACCGTTAATAATATTACTGTTAAAATTCCCCATAATGCTTTTTTAATAAGACTGGGGGTGAAATCTAAATCCATATTCATACGATATCAATATTAATACTTATTCATTACTTTCAAATTCTTTAGCTGATATAGATGGCCCAAGACCACTGCCATATGTTGACATTTTGAAAACCATTTCTCCTTCCGTCCATTCGGTTTCAGTAGATGTTACAGAGAACTTTCCCCCATCGTGATATGAAGATTGTCCGTATGAGGATGTAGCTTTGATTTTCAGCTTAAATGTGCCACTTTTATTAAAGTTTACCGTTCTTGATGAATGTGCAGGTAAAGACACAGTCGTATATAGTCCTCCAAAAGAGTAGATAACCTTCAATGTCATTGTATAATCTGAACTGTTCCTAAATGTGATCGAAGCGTTTTTCTTTTGACTGTTATACTCATAATCATACACAGATTGAGCCATAGCTGTTGGTGCAACTAATAACATCATAGTAAACACAACATATAAAAATTTTACTTTCATATTTCCCTCGTTTATTATGCTTTATGAAATAAATTATCTTCTCTTAGGTACATATGTTTTGTTACCCTTACTATTTATATAATATTGTCCACCACGACTACCGGTATGAATAGTGCGACCTGATCCATAATTGTATGCATTGGAAGAGTAATCACGGGCATGGGTTCCAATAGTACCCGTAAAAGTGTTAAGATTTCCACTGGTTGAAAAATTATCATGATTAGTCGTATTAGTAGATGTCTTGTAATGCCCTTGTACATAAGTACCGTCCTTTCGGGTATATCCCTGTTGGTATCTTACAGAACTATTCGTTGTGCCGATACTCAATGAAGAGGTTGAATTACGTTTGGACGAAGTTCCGTAGATATTTTGAGCGTGAACTCCAAAAGTTGCGCAAATAGCAATTGCTGCTGTCAAAATAATATTTTTCATTTTCTTCGAATTTTATTTGTTATACATTTGATTTCCTTTTGATGCTGCAAAGTTAGTTTCAACTTTACGGAGTTTTTGGATTTCCAAAACATTACAACACCTTTACATTATTGCTATCGCTAAAGGGTTGCAAGGTTATAACATCGTCATGTTACGACTATATTTCAGAAATGTAATATTTTACATCTATGCCTCTATACATGTCTTAAATTCATTATTACATTATACACAAACCAACTATTTATTCCTTCCAAGAATATAGGTTTGCTGTTTGCCCCATCTTTTTGTAGACCAACTCCATTTGAATATGTATCAATGTTTATAATTTTATCAAATGACAATCTGAAACTCTTCTCTGGCGAAGAAAAGTAAATATGTTTATCTGTCAGACAAACACTACCTACTGAAATCCTCTGCATATAAGTAGTTTCTACCGGGTGTCCCCTAAAGCCTCCTGTCCTATAATAAATACCTTTCGCCACCCTTACACTAATACCACTACTTCTTCCGACATATTCTCTTTTTATTTTTTGCTCATAGAATATTATGTCTCGGAATAACCATATCATAGTTTCATTTCTTGAAAGCATAAATGGAAAGTTTCCGGCAATAGTTATTTTAGGTGATGGTTTGTTTCCATTCAGTATATCCTGAATAACATCTGCTTGCAACATTTTTTCTATGGAATGATGCTGGTTAAGTATCGCTTGTGGAATTTGAGAAAATTGTATAAAACGGGCTACACTTTGTTTTTCTGCATCATTTATAATATTGTCTTCAAGATATTTCTCTATTACATCGTCTAATACATCTACAAAAATTTTTTCTTTTGTTGCTTCATCAATGTATGAACTACTTATTATTTCATTTATTTCTTGTTCTCTACAATAAAAATCCTGAAGATTAGAGAAACAAGACATTAGTATATTGCGAAGTTTTAATTTCCCGTCGTTATATTTTTTCTCACATTCTGAATGCGAATGTTGAAACCATCCCGCATCTCTATGGCAATATTTACATTTTCCCATATTAATTTCGAAGTTTTGATTGATAATTTACGCTTTGTTTTAAGTAAGTCATAAGCATGATAACTCCTATAAAAGTAATAGGCAATGCTATTAACATTCCTAATGAGCTTCCACAGAATGTATCATATAAACCATGAATAATGGCTGGAATTGCAATTGCTAAGAAATACAAGGATATTCTATATTTGGGATATAAATTTGCAAAGGCTATAAAATAGCCTGCTATACCACACCAAATAGCATGAAGAAAAGGAAGACTTGTTAAACGAGCTATATTCATAAAAAATGCTCCGGTATAATCCAATTGAGTATTTACTTCCATTTGGTATTGTACTCCTTCAAAAACGCCAAAAGCAATACCTGACATTAAGCCATAATATACTAATGTCTGTGGCAATAACGGTTCTTTTGTTTTTCTATAAATAACAAACAGAGGAATTGCTTTAGCCAATTCTTCCATTAAACCGACTCCCAAGGTATATCCAAATAGATTCAAAGGGAAAGATAAATCTATCAATCTATAGAATGGATTTATACGTGGAATACCTAATACATCCCAGGCGACAAATACGAATAACTGAGTCAAGAAGAATATTGAAATAGTATTCTTTATAGATACTTGCGGTGTCTTGAAGAGGTAATAAAAGAAAAGTCCCCATATACATGAAAAGTACAAAGCAATCGCATAGAATACGCCAAAATTCCACATTGGTATAACCATTAACATACTAGGAGACAATCCAACTATAGCCAAGGTTAACAAGCGTTTCTCCGAAAGCCATTGCTTGTTGATAAAACTATTCTTTGGTATAATAAGTTCTGTTCCTATTTTGCGTAGCTGTGCTATTAAATCGCCACCATGAGATACTTTTGGCTTCAATCCAGCCCTATGCAAAAAATAATATACTGTATTTACTTCATTTGTAGATACACTTTTAGCTTTGTCATGAAGTAAAATTTGCCCATTGTTTACATATGACAAGAGAGTATTCTCATCGTATGGGCCATAATCTTGATTATTTCGTACAATATATACCATTAGAAACGGATGGATTTTAATAATGTATCAAGATAGTTGTAACCATCCCCAATTTGATAATATGATACTACGCAAACTTTTTCCGTTCGTTCATTAAATAATAGCACATAATGCCATTGAATAGGAGTTTCTGTTTCATATTGAATCGTTTTAATAAAATATGGATTGTCATTAACAAAACGCTTTTCATTTAGGATTTCCTTATAAGAATATTTTTCAAGTTCTGAGTCTTTCCAATTTTCCCAATAAGAATTGAAATTATCGGTTGTAATATCGGAATCATAATCGCTGCATATTCTTACCCAAGCACAATCACTAAGTTCCAAATCAAACAGAGTGATTTTGGGTTCATCTATTTCTTGTTTTTCACATATAAATCCATCAGGTTTTGTGAACACTATGCGTCCATCTGTGTATTCATTATATGCTAAATCTACCGATGAAATGAATTGAGCTTCTTTTTTATCGTATTGTGACTGTATATCTGCGATACCAATGCCAAGCATAAATAGGGGAACTATAACAAATGCTGCTGTAATATAATAGTCACGACTATATATTTTACGGTATGTTTTTGGAATGATATTATTGACCTGCTTAGAAGTTGTCAGATACAAGAACCAAACGATACTCCATATCAAAGAACGTATAAGACGAGGCATACTCCCCATACCAGATTCCTCAAATTCACCACTAAATAGAGTTATAACATTTGATATAAAGACAGCAGCTATATATACCTTGGCTAAATAAACTGCATTTGGCTTTCTTTGGAGGAAAGCATAGATAGTGTAAATGGCTAAGGCTAATAACATTATACCCAAAAACACATCTGCAAGTGCTAAAAAATGACTCCCATATTCTTCTATATTATAAGTAAGTATAGGATATAAAGCACTTACCAGACCACCAAGACCAATGGAAAAAAGTAGAAATCCTAACCATCCATGAATGTTATCATTGGGATTAGGATAATCTATTTGAGGGCACGATGCTTTTTCCTGTTGATTGAAATTTGCATTGTCATGTATGACTTGATTTGTTTTTTTCTCCAAATTTATACGCTTTATATAATGGTCACATGACTGCCCATTAAATTCTATATTTTCTATACAAGTACTATTATATTTCTTGCATTGTTCGCATTGATCCTTTATAGCCATAAATCTAATTATTAACAAGTTGAACAATGACTAATCTACCTCCTTGACTTTTGTCAAGGAGAATCTGCCGACCTTCTGTAAGTGGAACATATCCGCCGATTGGAATATCTTTTTGTTCAGTAATGTCACGCATATCAGGGAGACGCCTATTGATAAGTATCCATTGTCCATTATGGAAATGAAAGTCTCCGACTGGCTTCTTATCATTATCGCTTGTCTTTTCATTTGCTGATACCAAGTTGTTGGAGTGCCACCGATAAAGAGTCTGCTTATCATAAATCATTAAGCGATAGTTTTCCGAAATGAACTTTCCATGAGCAGGTGCATAATAAAAGTTAAGAATTGGTAGCTGTCCTTTATATTCTCTACCACAGAACGGACAGTGAGGCTTGGTAGTATTGTCGAAAACATACCAGTGAGCCTGACAATCTGGATTTTGGCATGGCTGTACCAAATCACATGTCTTGATAAGTGCATCTTCCCATTCAGCCGCACTGGGACGCATAGATGGATTGTGCAGCCCATCAATGAATGCTTTGTCGAACAATTTTTTCAAATACGGACCACAAATAGTATAGGGGAGCCGATTTGGATCGCCTTGTGGCAATTGGGACGGTGCCAGCTGGTTAGGTTTAACGCGATTGGTAGAATCAGTGGGATGTTCAATGAACAAGGCCTTTGCTCCATAACGCATATCATCGTCTTTTTGTGGATCGTCTATATTCCACACTTTTCCACCGTCCAAAGGATGGCGGTTGAGCAGAAAAGTATAGATGAGTACTGCAAGTGCGTAGCGGTCTGTAGTAATCTTAGGCAAATTTTTTTTTGGATCGTCTATTTTTAGTGTCTTTGTGGCGAGAACTTCGGGTGCTATAAAACCAGGAGTACCTACCACCTCTGGCGGGAACTTGCCGGGTACAACCAATCCATCATCATCAATAATGCAGGCCGAACCAGAAAGGGGGTCAACAAGTACATTATTGTAGGAAAGATCCGAATGAGCTAGTCCTGCGGCATGTATGCGGCGAATACCACGTGCTATCTTCAAACACATATGCAAACGCGACAGAAATGTACCTTTCTGATCGGCAGGAACGAACTTGTTGATGAGTTTTGCCGAAGAGAACCATTTGCCGTTCTTTTCCTGACCGTTCTTAATGAAAGGCCATTGGGCATCAATTCCTGTAAAGAAGAACTTTTTGTTATAGAAAGGAATAACAATACCCGTGAGTCCTTTCCATTCCACCATTTTAGTAGGCCATGCAAATATGTCATTCCAGTAATCTCCATCTGAGTTCTGAACGAAAATCTTTTCGCGATACACCCCAACAATGTTTTCCAATCGGGCTTTGTCGTTGGCATTTGTAGGATTACGGTAGAATGCCACAACATAAGTTTTATCGGTTGAGAAATATACATCCTTAACTCCGCCTTGAGCCTTAATCTCGTCATAGAACTCAACGGTAGAACCGTCGGATGCAGTCAGTTTAATTATATTAGCCATAACTTCTTCCTTTTAAGATTCTACATTGATTTTATCAGAAGAAATAGTTCCTGTTTCATTTGTATCGGAGATTTCTTTTGCCATTTGTTCTGTTACTTCTTCACATTTTGGATCAGTCTCTTCACCCTCATATAAAATGGCAATAGTGCGGTCATCGTGATTTCCTGGCGACCAAAAGTCAAGCCAATTCAATAATTGCTCTTTTGATGATTCGTTGTCGTCAGTAAGTTCCACTCCATTCTCTTTAAGGTCGTTCCACAAAGCATCCCATCTGTCAGGATTGTTCAGATTGACATCTGTTTCAAACTTCGGGTCACTTACACCATCTGTCATCATAAAAAGAGCGGTGAAGTCATCTACTATATTGAAACGAAGTCGCTGGTATAAACTTTTGGCATCCTTGAAAATGTCCGGCATGGTGAGAAATCGAGTCTGCCCTGCAAATTCTCCTTCGTCCGGTACACCAAGTATTTTAGCCGTATGTGTATGTTTGTCATAAAGACAAATTGCACCATCACCCACCCAAAATGAAGCTAGAAACCATCCAAAAGAAAATTTTTTACTAATGACAAGCAAAAGTGTTGTCGCATATTGTTTAGGTTGATTGTTGACGGTGGCCGCTTCAGCGTTAATCGCACGATGAGCCTTAAACGCTGCAGTTCCAACAATCTTATATATATGATCTCCAACTTGTTTGCGTGCATCGCTTTCGCCGTCACCCATCTGTTCGTTGTATTTCAATATTGCATTTTCAAAATCTTTATTGCCATTAAGTTGTACAATACAATAGTTCACTGATTCCTCACATGCAATACGAGAACCTTCACGTGAAAATTTAGCAGAACCGGCACCATCAGCTACGGCCATAACATACCATCCATTGTCCATATGAGCCATTTTGAAATGGTCATCGCGAGGTTTAGCTTCTTGTGCATGGCTACGTCCACGCTTACTGGCTGCCACAATATCTTTCTGAGGTGTTCCGTCAGCAAGGGCTTCTACTTTTATATACTCTACCTGAATATCATTATTTTGATACTTTGGTTCAGGCATATTTCCCCAATCCACAGGTAGGTCTTTCCACAATTTACGAGGATCTTGATTAATTACGAAAGGCACTTTCCGTTCCAAAATAGGATGTTCTTCTGGCATATCCACACCTACAAACTGATAGCGTATAATCAAATCAAATGTTGATTGAGCTGTTGCACCATTTTTACGGAAATATTCCAAAGACGGGCATCCTGAGATAGTAAAAGACTTCCCATCTGCAGCTGTTACAAGGCTCAACCCATGAATATTTTTATCGAGTCCAGATACGCTTACGAGAACAATCTCCATACCGTCTAATCCATCGGGATCTAAAACAGGCATATCTACAGTCACTTCATATTCCTGATTTTCCTTTGCATTAGGTATATTAAGATCCCACACAATTTTATTCTCTGCCATTTTTATTTTATCCATAAGATAGTCATTGTATAAATTCCACAATTTGTCTGACAAAAAACGGAGAAAATTTTCTACTTTCTTATCATCTTTATTTCCAATGAGAGTGTCTATGATTTTATCAATATCCATATTTTACCCCCTTCCTCTTGTAATGTCTATTCCTCCTTCAGCAATTTCACCTAAAGTTCCTTCCATACCACACCAAGGACAAGCTGTCGTTTGACCGCCCGAACACATAATGTTACCACATTCACAAACTACTACTCCGAGCTGATTTCCACAACAGGGACAAGTCGGCACACCCCGCAATGACATCGTATTGATATTACGGTTCGATTTTCCATCACTCAAATCATTGTA
Organism: Xylanibacter sp.; assembly: GCF_057607445.1. NCBI lineage: Bacteria > Pseudomonadati > Bacteroidota > Bacteroidia > Bacteroidales > Prevotellaceae > Xylanibacter > Xylanibacter sp. The sequence goes on from NZ_DBLZAX010000023.1 coordinate 37,203, forward strand.
ATTTTCTTCATCAATAGGATAGGCTCCCACGAGTTTGAAGTCTGTTGTTTTTATATTCAGAGTTTCAAGCCCTTCTATATTAGCAAGATGCTTTGCATATTTAACCAAATAAAGTCTCTTGGTATTGGAACATTTACCAAGCAATACTACATAATTTTCATCCACCATGCAGGGCTTGGTTGTATCAACTTTTTCCAAATTAATACCATTGGTAGAAGCCAATTTTACATCATCATCTCCTACATCGGTCACTGATACACTGGTAGCCTTAATGGAAGCCGTCACCCACTTAAAGAACGCTTTGAATGATATATCATCTGTCTTATTTAGCCGAAGTACATTGTCAGATATTTGTCCTAAAAGTTGAGTATTTACATTGTCTCCAATGGATATGGCTACAATATTTGCCTTTCTGCGATATGAATTGTTCCAGCGAGCAAAAGCAGAAGATGGATTATCAGTTGGTGTACCGTCAGTAAAAAGAAAAACTATCGGCTTCCAATCCCCTTTTTGCTCCGTTGTGGTTTTAACTAAATTCTTATCCATATCATCCATCAAGAAATTCAGAGCAACACCGAGAGACGTGCCACCACCTATAGGAAATATAGGTGGATAAAACTTATATAACTCTGTCAACGGTGAAATACATTTTGCCTTTCCTGCAAAAGCAATAATAGATATAAACGCAGTTTCAAGAGCATAGGGATCTGTACGCAATTCCTGTACAATCATTCTCATGCCATCCTGAACTTGTTGGATAGGGGCACCAACCATTGATTCTGAAACGTCAACAAGGAAATATACGGGTAATCTTCTCATTGTTTTATACTAATTTAATTTCGATTGATAATTATAGGTAAAGGACTGAGATAGATTTTCCCAGGTCCTGTTATTTTCATAAGACTTAATCCTTCTCCTCGCAAAACATTACCGACAGACCATCCTGCCTGTATCTGTGAAGAAGAAAATCCGTGTAAGGCAATGATGTGATTTTCATCCACTTCTATAGTTTCACCATTCCTTAACTGCTTTTCAATGGGATTTCCCAACGAATTGAGAAAGACGGTTGCATTACCTTCAATTTTTTGAAATAGTCCAATACCTCCAAGTAGACCTTGGAGATTCAGATTGAGGTTCAAGGATACCCGACCAGTTGAAGCAACATAATGTCCTCGACGACATATAAGATTTTCTCCTTGTAATTTAACAGGAAGTAAAGCACAAGAAGAACCTGACAACACAAGTTTCTTCTCCGTATTCGTTGGATTAGAAAAACGGATAATCAATATGGACTCGCCAGACAAAGCTGATTTAACCACTCCACCAATAATAGTTCCTAAACCGGTACCACCATTTGTAAATTCAACTTCGCGCTGCAATGATTCCTCTACATAAACTATACTGCCACGTTCTGCATAAAATTCCTCTCTTGGAGCCAATGAGACTTCAAGTGTCTTAAATTCATATCCAACAAATTTGCAATTCATATCATTGTTTCTATTAAATTACCAAGTTGACTTCTGCTGGTGGAGGCGGTAATTCAACCTGATCCGTCACACCCATTGTTCGCCCTCCTTGTTGTACATTGATAGTTACCCATTGGAAAAACTTCTTGAATGTATTACTATCCATTGTATCAAGCGTAAATACATTGTCGGTAAGCTTTTTCAAAGGTTCTGTCTTTGCTTTCGGGCCAGCTGCACAAGCTACGATATTAGTAAACTGATGGCGTTTCACTTTCTGTATAGCTTCATCATATGCCATTAAATCTGCAGGCTTCCCATCTGTCAGAACAAACATTATAGGCATCCAATCTCCTTTCTGCTCACGTGATCCCATATTGACTTCTTCATCATAACGTTGGCACATCAAATTCAATGCTGCTCCCAGAAATGTAGCACCTGAGTCTGGCACATGAATATCAGGTAGCTGGAGATTTTCCAATTCTGTCAAAGGAAGAATTTGCTCAACCTTACTGTCAAACGTAATAATACTAACACAAACTGTTTCCAATGCATAGGGATCCAATCTTAATGACGCAATCATGTCTGAAAGTCCGACCTTGACGCTCTCAATAGGTTCACCCCTCATGGAACCACTTGTATCTATAAGAATATATACTGGTAATCTTCTACTCATGATTTTAGTTTTTATACCCGAAAGGCATTTGACTTATCAATGTCTTTCGGGTCAATGTCCATTATACAACAATGTTTACTTCTGGAGGGGGAGGTGGAAGTTCACTCATTGTAGTAGCTTCTGCCGCCGTTTCCTCAACAGATTTACTACTTGTACTGATGCTGGCAGATACCCACTTAAAAAATGCTTTGATTGTGGCACTGTCCGCAGTATCCAGTTGAACCACATTTTCTGTGATTTGCTTTAAGGTATCTGTACTTGCTCCTTGTCCAGCTGCACAAGCCACAACCATACCACATTTGCGTTTCTTAAATTCAGCAAGTCCTTTCGACATATCATCGGTAGGCACACCGTCAGTCATAATAAAAACCAAAGGCCGCCAGTCACCTTTCACTTCTGCGGTTGTCTTGGTAATCTCACTATCAATTTTCTTGGCTAAAAGATCTAATGCGCCTCCTAAAGCAGTACAACCACTCGCATCAATATTAGGTTGCTGGAATGCAGCCAATTCTGTCAGCGGTGTTACTTGTTGAGCCGAAGAATTGAATGTTATGATACTGATATAAGCAGTTTCCAATGCGTAAGGATCGCTTCGAAGCGTAGAGATCAAAGTCTGAACGCCATTCTTTACAGCTTCAATAGGCTCTCCGTACATCGAACCCGATGTATCGAGCAACAGATAAACAGGTAATCTTCTCATTGTTCGTTATTTTGAATAGTTTTCTATGATTCGTTTGATTGTTTTACGAAGATCATTATTATCTCTATATGCATCACCTATTGCAGCAAACTTCCAATTATTGCTTCTTCGATAAAGTTTTCCCATTATAAGAGCATCGGTTTCTGTGAACTGAGCATTCTTTGCAACATCATACTGAGCAAAAACTGATGTTACTTTTTCTGGAGTTCCTTCATACATGCGAATAGCCACATAAGGAATTTTCTGAAAATCAATGTTTTTAGGTGAATAAATGTTTAGAAAGAAAAAGATTTGGTCAATTTGAGGATTTACTTTTGTTAAATCAACAGTTATTATTTCATTGTCTAATCCATCATCTCCACCTTTGTCTCCTTCTGTATCATCAGGAGTATGATACATAGCTTTATCAGTTGACCAATCTTTTCCTATAGGCAAGCCAGCAGAAGTGAAGAACTCTTTTTTGTATAATGGAGAATATAATGTATCAACAAGTTTCCCATTAGTATCAAGCATGATACAACTCAAGTCAATATCTACATCTATTTCTTCTTTTACAGGACGCATTTCTGTTTTTCGTCCAAATCCTAAGAAGCCCTCATTTACGACAATTTCTTTCATTTTAGAGACTTCTATTGCTCCCCAATTACATCCCACACAAAAATTTGTGAGTTTTGCACCAGATTCTTTTTCAAGATTGATACGTTGTCCTTTTTCAAGTTTTATTGCCATAATTTTTTTATTTTATTAATCTTTACTACCCGGTGAATAATTGAACCCCCATCCATACTGCATATCACAGTCACGATGACCATCATGAAATGTAACGAGTTTCTTCACGGTTATGGAATTATCACCTCCAAAGTTGAGTTCTGCTATTGCACAAAACTTTTTGTTACTGAATTGCTGTCCCATTTCTACGACAATATCTTCATAACCTGGAACTTTAACCTTGACTACAGCATTTGTTTCAGACCATTTTGCAACACCCTCATATATAAAAGTATAGACAATGATACGCTTGATGTTATTTACACCGGCAGAATTAATTAATATTGTTTCACCGGATGAAGAACCACCACCTCTGTCATCCCCTTGATGCCATATATAAGGCGCATTATCGTAGCAACCCTGACGGGTAACATGATGGCGGTCGCCACCACGACCATGTGAGAATTGCAAACCGTCTATTAAACTTTTTTGTCTATTACACAATTCATAAAAGCAGCCAAGGTCAAGATCTACAGCTTTACCCAATAGGCCTTTGAAAAAACCGCCTTTATTCCAATCAAGATTGACGACAATTTCACCAATCAGAGGTTTACCTGCGCGTTTTTCCAAATTGATACGATGTGTATCCCCACCTTTTTCAAGAATGATAGCCATGTCTACATAAATTTAGAAGCATATTTCTTACAAATAGGTTCAAGTCCATCCGTATGAGCATCCCCAACAGCTTGGAATTTCCATTCAGTTCCACGACGATACAATCGGCCGAACTCAACGCCTTTGTCTGTAGAAAAATCTTCATCTAGATCATAACGGCAAATTATTTCTCCAGTTAGTGCATTTTTAATCTGGATAAAAGCATCACGAACTTGACCAAAATTATATTTGCGACGTGGGTCATTGAGGTTATTAGGATTCCAATAGATACTTACAGTGGAGAGTATTTCTTTTACAGCTGAAGATGTTTTAGTCAAGTCAACATCAATTTCTTCGCTTCCTTCACCTGTATCGTCTTCATCATCACCAAGATCGTCAATAGAACCAAGCACACTTTTATCTACTGAGCATGGGCGATAGACAGGATTACCATTCCCGTCATATATTTGTTTTTCTTCATTATCCAAAGCAGGAACTTTGTTTGAAGAACCGTAAAATACAAAATTGTACTCATGTTCAATTTGTCCGCTATTACCTAACAAAAATGTAGAAGCGTCCAAATCATAAGGCGGATTGGCATTGGGATTGACTTTCCAGCCCATTTCTACTTTCAAGTGGGATAAGCTGTTGTCTATTTCTACCCGTTGTCCTTTTACAAGATTGATAGCCATGGGTTATTCGTATTTACTCGCATATTTATGAACGAGTGATTGCATTCCTCCTTTATTACCTGTCCCCATAGCCTCAAATTTCCATTCAGTACCACGACGGTATAAACGCCCAAATTCTACAGCTGTTTCAATTGAAAAATCCTCATCTAGGTCATAACGAGCGATTTCCATATTTGTTTTAGCATCATATATGCGAATATACGAGTTGCGTACTTGTCCAAAGTTTTGCCTACGTTCTTCTGCCTTATAAATAGTTGCAGTAAATATAATTTCTTGTATATTTGAGCTAACTTTGGTTAAATCAACATTTAATGTCTCGTCATCACCACCATCGCTGTTTCCTCCAGTTAAATCATCACCACTCGATTCTACAGAACCATCGGGTGATTTTTGATTACCATAGAACACAAAATATTCTTGTGCTGGAACTTGCCCATCACTACCAAGCATAAATGCCGAAGCATCCAAATCAAAATCATAGCCTGTTCCTTTATTGGGATCCCATCCGAGACCAACGCCCACCAGCGTAAGACCTTTGTCCATGCTGATTCTTTGTCCTTTTTCAAGATTAATCATAATACTGTTGTTTTAATTTTGAATTTCTTTTGATGCAAAATTATAAATGACTTCTCTTATATTCTTGGTTTCAGAAATGTTACAACTGTTATCACTCGAAATACAAGAACTATGGTTGCAACCTTTGAACCCTATTTAACCACTACCTATAATGCCGCTATCTTTATCCAATCTTCCGATTCAGTGAAGAGTTTGATATCGTTTTTCTCAGCCCCACAACAAAGGCATAATGAAGAAGATATATTCACGGCATAATTACCATATATATTCCGTTGTATCATATAGTCATCTACATGGTACAGCACATTATCTAATTTTGAGAGTTGCCGTTTCAATAAACTTATCATAGGAAGCCGAATTTCTGGAACTCCAATATTAGGGGCTTTATCTTCATCTCCTCCGAACATTCTATAAATTAATTGATACTTATGTATAATTGCTTTCATGCGTTTCTCATATCGCTCCATTTGTTTGGGAGATTGCGGCTGATTGAAATTAATTCCTCCACTGGCAGACTCCATTAGAAATAAAGCATATAGAGCTTTCTCACGTCTATGTACTTTCTCTAACATAACATCCGCTTCAGGAAAATATATTCGTTCTCGCATAGGATCTACCACAACACTACTTCTTACACTTTTCCTTAGCATTAGGATATCAAAAATCAGTTTATAATAACCTGTAAAAACGAATCTTCCTTTGTCCTCTTGTATATAATTCAAACGTAGGTTATGATAACTCTCGGCAAATAAATCCAAGATCATTCTTATCGTAAATAATGGATTATCCACTATCTCTACTAATAGAAAATTAGAGATATTTTTATCGTTAACAATCGATTCCCCTATTTTAATAAGAAATGACGGATTGATAACACGAAGTTCTTTAATAGATAATTTAGTTGCCAAATGATCACAGCAAAAAGATGCGGTAGATAAATTTTGCACCTGTTTTACAATAGTATATATACGTTCATTACTCACTTTTGGATAAAGGAACTTTGCAATCCGAAGTAAATCGGCTTCCAAAATACTATTATAGTGTTCTGAGAGTTTGGGTAGATATACCAATTCAAAGCCAGCCAATCTCACTTCCGTACATAATTCCCGATACAATAGCTTCATTTGATTATTCGTTACACTATTATATTCGCTTTCCAAATATAAAATCTGCGATTTCTCGAAATTTAATGTAGAGGATTCAACAGAAAGAACAGTAACTTCATTAGGTATTTTAACAGTGAGATTTAGGCGTAAGGCAAGTAGTAATAAGGCTTCTTCTTTTGTACAAAAATCGTCAGACATGGTAGTCTTCCAAAAGTCGTTCATTAAAGAATGTCTATCTTTTTCATCAAAATTGGCTATAACACTTAAAGATTGGGACAAAGTACATGATTCAGCAAATATTTCATCCTCTTCTATAATGCCATATTTCTCTTTAAGGGCATCAAAAAAATCTATTTCCCTTATATCTATTATGCCATCTGCTTTTATTAAATCAGAGACGATTCTTACAACACTTGCTCTTTCTATCTGCCTCATATCTTTTTTGTTTATTAACCCAAGATGTAAAAGAAATTTCGATAAGACTTAAATAATAGAGCTGCCGCTTTTACATGTCAGACTTTGATATTCAAGCATTTTCTTTTTTAATTTCTTATATTATTCCCATAATAATACTTTCCTATTATTGGGGAAAAGATGGAAAAAGTTGTTTTTAACCATCTTGAGTGTACTTCTCTTTTTAAGAGA
>NZ_DBLZAX010000024.1:0-27331 GCF_057607445.1 Xylanibacter sp.
GCGAGGTTCAAAATGGACGTCAGCGGATATGTGTCGCTGATGAAAGGAAAGATGAACGTGAGCCTTCTGTACGAAAACATACTCTACAACACAAAGAAACTCACTATGTTCGGTGACGGCTGGGAGAAGAGACGCACTTTGCTTACACCGGATTCGCATGTAGTGCTGTTTGTTACATGGAACTTCACGGCAGGAAAGAAGATAAAGAATCAGAAACTGCCTACAATCAGCAATACGCATATGGATACTCCTACGTTCTAAAATGTATGATTTCAACATCATTAAATGAAAAACTTTAAGATATACCTTCAGCACGACGCGATGCAGTGCGGCACAGCATGCCTGCGCATGATATGCAGCCACTACGGGGCAGACTACAGCTTCGACAGTCTGTCGAAGCTGTGCTTCGCCACGTCAGAAGGCGTATCGCTGCTGGGCATAAGCGAGGCGGCCGAAAAGCTGGGACTGCATACGGTATGCGGACGTGTCAGCCTCGACAACCTGGCAGAAGCTCCGCTGCCGTGCATACTGCACTGGAACCAGAACCACTTTGTGGTGCTGTATAAGGTCGACGTAAAGAAACAGAAGTTTTATATTGCCGACCCCAGCAAAGGCTTTGCCATATGCAGGAAGAAAGACATGGAGAAGCACTGGGTGAGCACACGTTCGGGCGGAGAAGACAAGGGCGTGGCAATGTTTATAGAAACCACTCCTGCCTTTTATGACAACAAGCTGGGCAATAGCCACGGCGAAAGCCGCTCGTTCCGCTTTCTGTTCGGATACATAAAGAAGTACAAAAAATATTTCGGACAGATTATAGCCGGACTGCTCTTAGGCTGCGTGCTGCAGCTCGTGCTTCCGTTCCTCACACAGGCCATTGTCGACGTGGGAATAAAGAGCCGCGACATCGGATTCGTGTGGCTCGTGCTCCTGGGACAGCTCATGCTGACGCTGAGCCGCACGGCACTCGACTTTATACGCCGCTGGCTGCTGCTGCACATAAGCATGCGCGTGAACATATCGCTCGTGAGCGACTTCTTCATCAAGCTGCTGCGGCTGCCCATGTCGTTTTTTGACACAAAGCTTACAGGCGACCTGCTGCAGCGCATGAACGACCACGCACGCGTAAACAGCTTTCTGACGGGACAGACGCTTAGCGTAATGTTCTCAATGCTGAGCCTCGTGGTGTTCGGCATAGTGCTGCTAACATACAACGTGGTGATATTTATAATATTCGCCGCCGGCAGCGCACTGTATGCCCTATGGATAGCCATGTTTCTGAAAAGGCGCAAGGTGCTCGACTATGAGCTGTTTGAGCAGCAGGCAATAAACAGCAACAAGACTTACGAGTTTATAACGTCAATGCAGGAAATAAAGCTGCAGGACTGCCGGCAGCGGCGCCGCTGGGAATGGGAGGACACACAGGCCGACCTCTTCGGCGTGCAGATGAAGAGCCTGAAGCTGCAGCAGACACAGGAGGCGGGAAGCATATTCATAAACGAGCTGAAGAACATAATAATAACGGTGGTGTCGGCAACGGCGGTGATCAACGGGGAGCTTACGCTCGGTATGATGCTCGCGGTGCAGTATATAATAGGTCAGCTCAACAGTCCCGTAGACCAGCTGATGGGATTTCTATACTCGCTGCAGGACGTGAAGATAAGCCTTGAACGCATAAACGAGATTCACCGCGCTGACGACGAAAACGCCAAAGGCCACGTAATGCGGCCCGCAGACATGACACACGACATAAGGCTCGACGGCATAAGCTTCAGATACGACCCTCACTCGCCATCAAAGACCATAGACGGGGTGAGCCTGTACATACCCGAAGGCAAGGTTACGGCAATAGTAGGCGCGTCGGGCAGCGGAAAGACAACGCTCGTGAAACTGATGCTGGGCTACTATCCCGTGGAGGCAGGACAGATAACCGCAGGAGGCACAGACCTGGCAAAGACAGACCTCGACTGGTGGAGACGGCAGTGCGGAGTGGTGATGCAGGACGGAGTGATATTCTCAGAATCAATAGCGCGCAACATTGCCGTTGACGACGGCGACATTGACAAGGAACGGATGGTAAAGGCGGCTGAGATAGCCTGCATAAAGGACTACGTGATGAGCCTTCCGCTGAAGTTTGACACAAAGATAGGACGCGACGGCATGGGACTGAGCCAGGGACAGAAGCAGCGCATACTGATAGCAAGGGCGGTGTATAAGAATCCTCACTACATATTCCTGGACGAGGCGACCAACTCGCTCGACGCCAACAACGAGCGTGCCATAGTTGAAAACCTAAGCCGCTTCTACAAAGGGCGCACGGTGGTGATAGTGGCACACAGGCTGAGCACGGTAAGACATGCCGACAACATAGTGGTGATAGACGGCGGACACGTGGCAGAGACTGGCACTCACGAGCAACTCACCGAGAAGCGCGGAATGTACTACCGACTGGTAAAGAACCAGCTTGAACTCGGCAACTGAGCCTCAGCCGCCGCAGCACGACAGCCGCCGGCAACCGGCAAGGCGCAGACATAACCACGGACACACGATGCCGGCACAACAGACGGCAACATATTAAAAAAAGAAAGAAAGGAAACGGAGCATGGACGAAAAAGACAACATAGAACTGAGAAGCGAGAAGGTGCGCAACATAATAGGCGGCGTGCCGCCGCGACTGGTGAGAGCCGGAACGGTTGTTATCATAACAATATGCGTGGCTCTCGCCCTTGCCGCATGGCTGATAAAGATTGACGGAACACCCGTGTGGCGCATGATTTTCTTCAGCAGGATGTGAACGACAGACACAAGAACAGCCGTACAGACAGCACAAACGGGCATCAGAAAAATGCAAGAAGAATATGCAAGAAGACGATTCGTGCTGTATATAAAATAAACAAAACTTTTGTTACAAGCCTTTGATAATGTTTCCCGCAGGCGCTACATGAGTTTAACTCCAATCTGGTGTTATTATCCGGTCGGGATTTTTGCTTTATATTGAGCATATTTTCGTTAGATTTTTACAGACATAACAGGCTGTATCAAGAAAAAGCCGGGAAAAGACGACAACAGAAACAAAAAGACGGGCTGAAAGCAGGAATGCACAAAATAGACTATGTGCAGTCTAATGACAGATTGGGGTTTAAGATGTAACATGGACATCGACAAACTTAATGTGGCGTCTGCCACAACATTGTAATTCAGCATGCAGACATTATCAGACAAAAGTGAAAGAACATAACATACAACAGCACGACAAGCAGATACCGACAAATGACTAAAGCTATTAATAGTCAGCCATTTAAAGCCCAAACAGCAAGTTTTCTTCCGTTTACACGAAATGTTTACAAAGCCTTTTATCTTAAATTTGGAATATCAGATAAAAAGTTGTAATTTTGCAGCCAAAATATAATACAAGGTAAAATAGGAATGATAACAGTCACAAATCTTGCAATTCAGTTTGGAAAGAGAGTACTTTACAAGGATGTAAACATCAAGTTCACAAACGGCAACATCTATGGCGTGATCGGCGCCAACGGTGCAGGCAAATCAACTCTGCTTAAAGCCATAAGCGGAGAACTTGAGCCAAACAAAGGAAGCGTTGAGCTTGGCCCTGGAGAGCGTCTCTCCGTATTGGATCAGGATCACTTTAAATATGATGAGTACAGCGTGATGGACACTGTGCTTATGGGACATCAGCCGTTATGGCAGAACATGAAAGAGCGTGAAGCCCTCTACATGAAAGAAGACTTCAACGACGAAGACGGCAACAAGGTAGCAGAGCTTGAAGAAAAGTTTGCCGAGATGGGCGGATGGAATGCCGAAAGCGATGCAGCGCAAATGCTGTCAAACCTCGGAATCAAGGAGAATCTGCACAGCAAGCAGATGAGCGAGTTGTCTAACAACGAGAAGGTACGCGTAATGTTGGCCAAGGCCCTGTTCGGTAATCCAGACAACCTGCTGCTCGACGAGCCTACCAACGACCTTGACCTCGACACAGTTCAGTGGCTGGAGGAATATCTCAGCAACGTTGAACAGACAGTATTGGTGGTAAGCCACGACCGTCACTTCCTTGATGCAGTAAGTACACAGACCGTAGACATCGACTTCGGCAAAGTAACAGTGTTCGCAGGTAACTACTCGTTCTGGTACGAAAGTTCACAGCTGGCACTGCGTCAGGCTCAGAACCAGCGCCAGAAAGCAGAAGAGAAGAAGAAAGAACTTGAAGAGTTCATCCGCCGTTTCTCTGCCAACGTGGCAAAGAGTAAGCAGACAACAAGTCGCAAGAAGATGCTTGCAAAACTTAACATCGCAGAAATCCGTCCTTCATCACGTAAGTATCCGGGAATTATATTCCAGATGGAGCGTGAGCCGGGCAACCAGATTCTTGAAGTAGAAGGTCTGAAGGCTGTTGACGCAGACGGAACTGTGCTTTTCGACAATGTAAACTTCAACATAGAAAAGGGTCAGAAGGTTGTGTTCCTGAGTCACAACCCGAAAGCCATGACGGCCTTGTTTGAAATAATAAACGGCAACAGACAGGCTGACGCCGGAACATATAAATGGGGTGTCACAATAACAACAGCCTATCTCCCACTCGACAACACCGAGTTTTTCAACAGCGACATGAACCTCGTTGAATGGCTTGGACAGTTTGGCACCGGCAACGAAGTGATGATGAAAGGATATCTTGGCCGAATGCTGTTCAGCGGAGAGGAAGTGATGAAGAAAGTAAACGTGTTGAGCGGTGGTGAGAAGATGCGCTGTATGATAGCACGCATGCAGCTCAAGAACGCCAACTGCCTTATCCTTGACACGCCAACCAACCACCTTGACCTTGAAAGCATCCAGGCTTTCAACAACAACCTGGTAGGATTCAAAGGCAACATCCTGTTCAGCAGCCACGACCATGAGTTCATCCAGACAGTGGCAGACCGCATAATAGAGCTTACTCCTAAAGGAACAATCGACAAGCTCATGCAGTATGACGACTATATTTACGATGAACAGCTGAAAGAACAGCGTGCCAAAATGTACGAATAAATGTCAGCAACTTGGTTTGGCAAGATTTTTGCTGCACGTACTACAAAAAGTTTTAACATCATGGACAAGAAAGAAAAAATTAATATAGATGATGAACAAGTAAAGGCATCATCAGAAAGCGCTGCAGAAAAAGAAAAAGAATCTGAAAAGGCAGAAAACCAGGATAATACTGCTACTGAAGAGGCTGAAGAAAAACAAGACACTGAGGCTGAAGAAAACGCTGCCGACACAGATAAAGAAAATGAAGAAAAAGATCCTCTGGCAGAAGCTCTCAAAGAGATAGAGATTCTCAAGGATAAATATCTTCGCTCTGTAGCTGAATTCGACAACTATAGGAAAAGGACTCTGAAAGAAAAGACCGAACTGATACTGAACGGATCAGAAAAGGCTGTTCAAGCTTTTCTGCCTATAATTGACGATATGGAACGCGCCATCGAAAATGCCGAGAAGACTGATGACATTGAAGTCATAAGAGAAGGCATGAAACTGATTCACCAAAAGACCAACAAAACGATGGAAAGTCTTGGCGTAAAAGAAATCAAGACAGAAGATGCGGACTTTGACACAGACTATCATGAGGCTGTGGCAATGGTCCCCGGAATGGGCGATGATAAAAAAGGAAAAGTCTTAGACTGTGTCCAAAAGGGATATACTCTCAACGACAAAGTTATAAGACATGCAAAAGTTGCTGTAGGGCAATAACTTTACGGGCATGTTTGTAACAAAAGTTTTTGGACAATAAACATCTAACATTTAACAATGGCAAAAAGAGATTATTATGAGGTGCTTGGCGTGAGCAAAGACGCCTCTGAAGACGAAATAAAAAAGGCATATAGAAAAATTGCCATAAAATATCATCCCGACCGTAATCCTGGAAACAAGGAAGCTGAGGAAAAATTCAAAGAAGCAGCCGAGGCATATGACGTATTGCATGACCCGCAGAAGAGACAGCAATATGATCAGTTTGGATTTAACGGTCCTACCGGCGGCGGAGGCTTTGGCGGTTTCAGCAGTGCAGGCGGTTTCAGTATGGATGATATCTTCAGCATGTTTGGCGATGTGTTCGGCGGACGTGGAGGATTCGGCGGCTTTGGCGGAGGCGGATTCGGCGGAGGCCAGCATCGTCCTGCTCAGCAACGCGGTTCGGATTTACGTCTGAAAGTAAAACTCACATTGCAGGAAATATCAACAGGCGTTACCAAGAAATTCAAAGTAAAGCGTGACGTTACATGTAACCACTGCCACGGAACAGGTGCTGAAGACGGAAGCGCAAGAGAGACCTGTCCGACATGTCATGGCAGCGGCGTGGTGACACGCACCACTCAAAGCCTGTTCGGCATGATGCAGACTCAAAGCGTATGTCCTACATGCGGCGGTGAAGGTACAGTTATAAAGAACAAGTGCCACGCTTGCGGCGGAACTGGTGTTGTAAAGGGTGAAGAAGTTGTTGAAATCAACATTCCTGCCGGTGTCTCTGAAGGCATGATAGTAAATGTACCAGGAAAAGGCAATGCAGGAAGACACAACGGAACACCAGGAAACATACAGGTATATATAGAAGAAGAGCCGAACGACACGTTTATCCGTGACGATAACGACATTATATATAACCTTCTTCTTGACTTCCCTACCGCAGCTCTTGGTGGAAGCGTTGAAATTCCGACAATTGACGGAAGCCGCGTAAGAGTAAAGATTGAGCCGGGAACTCAACCCGGAAAGGCTCTGCGACTCAGAAACAAAGGTCTGCCGGCAGTTCAAGGATATGGTAGAGGCAATGGCGACATGGTTGTAAACATCAGCGTTTACGTACCGAAGACACTTAGCCAGAAAGAAAAGAAGGCTCTGGAAGAGATGCGCGAGAGCGATAACTTTAAAGGTGACTCAGCTACAAAACGTACCATATTCCAGAAATTCAGAAATTACTTCAGTTAACAACTGACAGTTTCAGAAAAATGACATACGAAGAAACAATTGAATATCTATACAACAGCGTCCCTATGTTTCAAAAAGTGGGCGCTGTTGCTTATAAAGAGGGGTTGCATAATACGCTCGAACTTGACAGACATTTTGGTCATCCCCACCAAAACTTCAAGACAATCCATATAGCCGGAACGAACGGAAAAGGCTCATGCTCTCACACGATAGCCTCAATATTGCAGTCTGCCGGATATAAGGTCGGCTTGTATACATCGCCGCATCTCAAGGATTTTCGCGAGCGTATAAGGGTAAACGGAGAATGTGTAAGCAAAGAATATGTCATAGATTTTGTAGAGAACGAAAGACATTTCTTTGAGCCTCTACACCCGAGTTTCTTTGAACTGACAACAGCTATGGCATTTAAATACTTTGCAGAGCAAGGCGTTGATATAGCTGTTATCGAAGTGGGACTGGGCGGAAGGCTTGACTGCACAAACATTATAACGCCTATACTCTCTATAATAACCAATATCAGCTTTGACCATACACAATTCTTGGGCAATACGCTCGAAGCCATTGCCAGAGAAAAAGCCGGAATAATAAAAGAAGGTATACCGGTTGTGGTTGGTGAAACGACAGAAGAAACCCTACCCGTATTCTGTGACACTGCCAAACAAAAACACAGCAAAATATACCTCGCAGAAAAGGACAAAGAAATTATCAGTTCTAAAGCATTGGCAGACGGAGGGATCGAATACGAAACAATCAGCCTGGGCAATATAAAAGGTGAACTTGGAGGAATATATCAAGAGAAAAACACCAATACCATACTCTGTGCTGTTAAAGTATTGGCCGAAAGTTGCATTAATATAAGCGGGGCAAATATAAAGGAGGGTATCGGACACGTTTCTGAACTGACAGGCCTGCAAGGACGCTGGCAAAAGATTATGGACGCCCCAAAAGTTGTATGCGACACAGGGCACAATGTCGGAGGATGGCAATATATCAGCAAGCAGCTCAATATGCAGCAATGCCGTAAAATGAGAATTGTTTTCGGAATGGTTGATGACAAGGACATTCAAACTGTGATGAGTCTTCTTCCACAAAAGGCAATATATTATTTTACTCATGCAAATACCAAAAGGGCAATTGACGAAAACAAAATTAAAGAAATAAGCGAAAGCCTTAATCTTGAGGCAACATGCTATCCCGACGTGGCCACTGCATACAATAAAGCATTGGCAGAAGCAGATAAAGATGACTTTATCTTCGTTGGCGGAAGCAGCTATATTGTAGCCGACTTTCTTAATGATTGCCTTTAACGGTTTTTAATAACAATATGAGATATTTTTAGGTGTTTCATTTGTGTTTCTCAACTTTTTTAGTTTACTTTGCATAGAATTTATTAACTAAAAAGTAATATTATGGACACAAATGAAACACCAAACCTCTGTGGTTTGAAAAGAGAAGATTTTCAAACCACAATTGACGGAAAAAATACAGATCTATTTATTCTAAAGAACAAATCAGGAAACGAAGTTGCAATAACTAACTACGGAGGTGCTATAGTTGCAATTATGATGCCCGACAAAAATGGTAATTACGCAAACGTAATACAAGGGCATGATAATATACAAGATGTAATCAACAGTCCGGAACCTTATCTTTCTACATTAATCGGAAGATATGGCAACAGAATATGCAAAGGTAAGTTTCAGTTAAACGGCAAAGAATATCAATTAGCTATAAACAATGGTCCAAACTCTTTGCATGGAGGACTGAAAGGATTCAATGCCAAAGTGTGGGATGCACTTAGAATGAACGATGAAACTCTTATTCTTAACTACGTTTCATCATATGGCGAAGAGGGCTACACCGGAGAAATGAAAATAACTGTAGCATACATATTCAATGACGACAATGAACTTATCATTGAATACATGGCAACAACAAACAAAAAGACAATAATAAACCTGACAAGTCACGGATTCTTCAGTCTTGCAGGAATAGCAAACCCTACCCCGACTATCGACAATCTTATTTGCGAAATTAATGCAGACTACTACCTGCCAATAGACGAGACGTGTATTCCTACAGGTGAAATAAGATTTGTAAAAGACACTCCTTTCGATTTCCGTAAACCTAAAGCTGTAGGACAGGACATTGATGCCGACAACGAGCAGATAAAGAATGGCGCAGGATATGACCATTGCTTTGTACTGAACAAAAAAGAAGAAGGCGAACTCAGTTTTGCTGCACGCATCAAAGAACCTATAAGCGGCAGAACAATGGAAGTGTATACCACAGAACCGGGAATGCAAGTATATACCGACAATTGGGCTGACGGATACAAAGGACAGCACGGGGCCACATTCCCAAGAAGAAGCGCAATATGTTTTGAAGCTCAACATTTCCCAGACACACCAAACCATCCTTATTTCCCTTCTGTAATATTAAAACCAGAAAATCAATATAAACAAAAAACAATATATAAATTTGGTGTAGAAAAATAATATTAACCTATAATAAAAAGAACACGACATGGACATAGAATTTGTAAGAAGCCGGTTCATCAAGCATTTTGATGGAAAAACTGGCAATGTATATGCATCACCCGGAAGAATCAACCTTATAGGAGAACATACAGACTATAACGGCGGATTTGTTTTCCCAGGAGCTATAGACAAGGGCATAATGTGCGAAATCCGCCCCAACGGAACAGATACAGTAATGGCTTACGCCATTGACTTGAAAGACCGCGTTGAATTTAATGTAAACGATCCTGAAGGCCCCAAAACAAGTTGGGCACGCTATATTTACGGCATTGTACAAGAAATGAAAAAAAGAGGGGTTGACGTAAAAGGCTTCAACACAGCATTTGCCGGTGACGTTCCTCTCGGTGCAGGCATGTCATCGTCTGCAGCAATGGAAAGCTGCTTTGCATTTGCCCTCAATGATTTGTTTGGTGACAATAAAGTAGAAAAATGGGATCTGGTTCTTGCCGGTCAGGCAACAGAACATAATTACTGTGGTGTAAACTGCGGAATAATGGATCAGTTTGCAAGCGTATTCGGCAAAGAGGGCAAACTCATGCGTCTTGACTGCAGAAGCCGCGAATTCGAATACTTCCCATTTGATCCGAAAGGATACAAGCTTGTTCTGCTCGACTCTGTTGTAAAGCATGAGCTGGCATCTTCAGCTTACAACGACAGACGCAAGAGTTGCGAAAACGTTGTTGCGGCTTTGAAGAACAAATATCCTGATAGAAAGATTGAAACACTACGCGACGCAGACTGGGACATGCTCGACTCTGTTAAATCTGAAGTCAGCGACGAAGATATAAAAAGAGCAACATTTGTTCTTGGCGAGAAAGACAGAGTGCTCGCTGTTTGTGATGCCTTGACAAAAGGCGACTATGAAACAGTTGGCAAAAAAATGTATGAGACCCACGAGGGCTTAAGCAAAGACTATGAAGTTTCTTGTGAAGAAATAGACTTCTTGGTTGAAATTGCAAAAGCACATGGTGTTACCGGTTGCCGAATAATGGGCGGCGGTTTTGGCGGATGCACAATAAATCTGGTAAACGAAGAACTTTATGATTCTTTCGTAAATGATGCCAAAGAAAAATACAACGAGAAATATGGCAGAGAGCCAAAAGTTTATGACGTTGTAATTAAAGACGGATCACACAAAGTATGCTAAAATAATCTTTTCAGATAATTTTATACTCAAAATGAACTTTCAGTCCTTGCCATAAATTGCAAAGAGACGGCTGAAAGTTCATTTTTATTATTAAATAAAATGTTATAACTAAACTTGAATACAGCGAACAACAACAATAAAAGCTCCTAATTTTATTGTATTTTAATTTTCAAAAATACCACAGAATAAAAACAACTAATTTAGAATAAAAAATTATCTGCCCATAAAATAGATTTTTACAGGCAGATATAAATATAATAAAACGTTTATTGCTAATGTCAATTATTGAACTCCGTCTTCCCTAAGCTTCAACTGCCATTTCCAGGCAGAACGCAAAGTCTCCTCTAAGCCGGTCTCAGCTTTCCATCCCAAAACATTGTTAGCTTTAGCCGGATCAGCCCAAACTTTCTCTATATCACCCTCACGACGAGGCGCATATTCCCAATTAACCTTAACACCAGTAGCCTTTTCAAATCCTTCAACAACTTCAAGAGTACTTACGCCTTTACCTGTACCTATATTGAATATCTCAACGGCATCAGTAGAAGGATTATCAAGCACTCTCTCCATTGCCTTAACATGTGCCTTTGCCAGATCTACAACATAGATGTAATCACGAATACATGTTCCGTCAGGAGTATTATAGTCGTTGCCAAAAATCTTTAACTGTCCTCTGATGCCAATAGCCGTCTGTGTCACAAAAGGAATAAGATTCATTGGAACGCCATTTGGCAATTCGCCAATAAGAGCTGACGGATGTGCTCCTATAGGATTAAAGTATCTCAAAATAACAGACTTAACAGGTGCTCCGCTATGAATGAAATCCTGAATTATTTCCTCATTAATCTGCTTTGTGTTGCCATAAGGACTCAAGGCCTTCTGTATAGGAGCTTCTTCTGTTACAGGCAGATTCTCCGGCGAAGGCTGACCATATACCGTGCAACTTGAAGAAAAGATAAGTCCCTTTACATTGTGTGCAGGCATTAATTCAAGCAAATTAAGCAAACTTGTTATATTATTTCTATAATACAGCAACGGCTTCTGCACACTTTCACCAACGGCTTTACTTGCAGCAAAATGTATTATTCCGCTAATATCTCCATATTTAGAAAAGACCTTATCCATTGCAGCTAAGTCACAACAGTCAACTTGCTCAAAAGCCGGACGAATACCTGTGATTTTTTCTATTCCGTCAACCACCTCCGGCTTAGAATTAGACAAATTATCAACTATTACCACATTATATCCGGCCTGCTGCAACTCTATTGTGGTATGAGAACCGATAAATCCAGTACCTCCTGTTACTAAAATTGTATGTTTCATCTTTTTAAAATAAGAATTAACAAATTACCTATACTAAACCCTATGTATGGGCTTATGTTTTTTAGATTTATATAAACAAATAACTGAAGACAAAGTTATATTATTTTTCGCTGTATAAATAACATTTGATTATTTTTAACTCAAATAAATTTATCCGTCACTATATCATACATCCATTATTTGACAACTCAAAATTTATATTGGAAATTTGACTATTCACACACATCTTCAGACAACACCGCTTACGCCTATATAAAGACATATGAAAACGGCATATATCTCCATGAGACAAAAATGCTCAACTTTAAATATTCATTTTCAGCAACAAAATAAAAACATAAAAGATTGTCTGAAAATAGTAAAAGATAAACAATGCTTTAAGAACGCATACTAATTGCAGCCTATCTTATTTGCAAGATTAGCCATAAAAAACCATTGATTTTCATATCATAATCGGGTCACTTTTGTATTAAAAACGACCCATTTACGATACGAAAACAATAGGTTAATGATTCGAAACATACATACGCCATTTCAATTACATTTTCATCAAAACTAATTACACAAAAGAGAAAATACAAACATAATCTACTCCTTTTACTTTCACTTTTTGTCTTTCAATATTTACATAGCCTTTTACTAGTTGAAAGGTTGATGTTCACCTTATAAGAATTGTCACATAATAAACTCGCTTATATTATAATATAGACAATCTGCGTATGTAATACTTCAACATTATCATCCTTATATTAAGAAATTACTATTTCCACAATTATTATCGACGTAAACATCTGTTTAATTTAGGAACACTTGGATGCAACAGAATTTCTGTCTTATATTAAGCGGACTGCCGTTCGAATTTTTGCAAATATAGTTGGCTATCTAAAAAATAAGCAGACACGAGACGACCATAGAAACATCTATCTACTTATAATTAAACATTATACTTTAATGTCTGATTGGGGTACATAAAATATTCAAAAAAACGATTGACGAAACACAAATCCACAGAATATATTTCGTCAATCGCTTTAACAATTCAATTATTCGAGCAAATTTAAATCTTTATTTTATATACTTCTTTACCATTTTCACCAGTAAGTACAACTACATAAACGCCTTCTGGAACATTTGAAAGATTTACCTCCGTTCTGCCAGAACAACTACTTACCAATGTTCCTGATACACTATAGATCGCAACAGTTTTAAAAGGTTTGTTAAGATACAAAATACCATTATCTACTCGTCCCCAACTTCCAGTTTCTGATTCAATAGTACCTATCCCTGATAATTCCCAATATGCATCATTAGAATTTTCAGACTCAATGCCATTCTTATACATTGCTGTAACAACAAATGAGCCGTATTCATCTTCAGGAATGTCTATTGACACATTCTGTGTCTTTATCATATCATCAACATAAAGTTCACCATTGAAATACAATTTATATCCTTCTACATCGAGATCTTTTTCTGCTGTTTTATCAGCAGCTATGTTTGCAAAGATATGCCATCTTCTATTAAATCCGTGTGATACAAGCATATCCCATGTTTTGCCATCGTCTTCCGTGAACAAATCACTCTTACCGCTGTCTTCACTTCTCAGGCTAACTCCAAGAGGATGCTCATTGATATCATGCTGAACAACCTTAATGCCAACCTGCAACGATGTATTTTCTTTAATAATCAAAGGTTCGTCAAGAGCGACTGTATTCCATGCATTTTCAGTAAAATGTTCTATGGGTTGGTTTACAACCATTTTATTATTTTCAAAAACGACAAGACTCAATTTTGTTTCAACACGGTCTTCACCATTATACTTTCTGTTCGAATAGAAAGTCAAGGAATTGAGATATTCACCAACACATTCCGAAAGGTCTTTAGGTGTAAATTGTATTGCTCCTATAAAAGGTTTGCCTTCATCACCAATACCTTCGCCATCTTTAATTTCTTTTGTACTATATCCCAATTCACGGACACCAGCTGGATCTTTCCAAGATAATTTCAGAGTAGAATAGCTCTGCACCAAAGACAAGTCTTTCGGAGCATCAGTCTTTATATTATCCTTTCCAAGATTAATAATATAACTATATCTTTTACGGTCTGCATTTATATAAAAACCAAGAAGAATATTTTCATTATCTGAAGGTATTACTGTTCCTGTTAAAGTAGTATCATTTTCACATGAGTCATTTTCAGGATCAATATCTATGATGCCATTGGTTTTCTCTTTTATCCACTCATAGAATGTCTCGTTTTTATTGGTTCTCTCATCATAAACGTTAGTTGTTCTCATTGGAGATTCTACAGGTGCAGCATAGAACATAACATCATTCATAGTAACCCCTGTTGCCAATCCATAAAAATCTTTGTATGCAGTAAGTTTACCACTTTCAAGATTAAAATATGAAGGGGATGAGTCGCGATTGCCATCAGCCTTCTTACACCAATATGTAAT
Organism: Xylanibacter sp.; assembly: GCF_057607445.1. Classification (NCBI taxonomy): domain Bacteria; kingdom Pseudomonadati; phylum Bacteroidota; class Bacteroidia; order Bacteroidales; family Prevotellaceae; genus Xylanibacter; species Xylanibacter sp. The sequence continues at coordinate 14,441 of NZ_DBLZAX010000024.1, forward strand.
TACCATACGGTTGCCATTGTGTGCCTTATTTATTGAGAATACATCAAATCCATCTCCAGTTACAGCAGAATCAAGAGAATCATTATACAAACTCAACTTTTTTTTATAATCAGCCAATATTTCTTGATATTCCTCAACAGCCTCGGAATAGGCAGCCATCGAGTCAATATTTGTGATATAATTACGTTTAAAATATAATGGATTCTTGTCAATTTCTCCATTTTCAAATTTATCTATATCCTCCAAATATTTAACAGAATCTTCAGATGTAAAATATTTAGCAGGATCAACAGTTGCAGGCTGAGCCGGCTTTGTAGGAATCTTAACCCCATCTTTATAAATTATGTCCAGTCCTAGCTCTTTATACTGCCATATTCCGTCTTTATCTTTTTTCCATGATATGGCATAGTTTCTATATCCTGACCAATCTACTACACGTCCCCCGATATAGCTATTATTACATATCATTGCATCTACAGCCTGAACTTGCAGATGAGTAGGATCAAGCAATGGAAATTTTAGCAGAGAAACTTTATAAGTTCCGTTTTCCTGCCTTTCCCAAATACACGGCTTACGTATAGTTCCTACCGCACCAGGGCTCTCATCAAGATTCTTGAATGTGATGGCACCGCAAATCATAGATCCATCATCAGTGATATCCCACGCTACTCCAGAAATGATGTTTGGTTCATCTGGATAAGGAAGTTTTTCCCATTGTCCGTCAATAGCAATCCCAGGAAAATTAGAATCTATCTTACCAACAAATATACCATCAGAGCTGGCACTATTACATACTGTCATGCCGAATTCCTGTACGGTTCCATCTGTAATATTATATATAGAAGTCTTACTTCCACCATCCATATTCTGTATTGCATATTTTCCTTTTCCAGATAATATGGAAAATGCATAGCCGTTAATTTTTTTGTATGTAGGTTTGTTCTGTGCTGGCGATACTATTGAAAGCATCATTGCCGCAATAAAAGCGTAAAAAAAATTGTGTTTCATAAATTCCATTTAAAGTTAAAACAGATTTATATCCGTTTATAATAATATTTTTATTTATAAAAATACTTCTTCAATCATCAATATCATATGCTCAAAAACAATACGATATAATCTGGACTATATTCCAATCATGATTAAGATGTAAATAACATTATCTAAACGTTATTCGTACGCATTTAATTTGTATATTCCTTTTCCAGCCGCTATTAACTTTATATTAAAAACATAATTATTTAAACAGTAAGGGTGGCTGCTTCCCGTTTCTGCATTCAATAATATTTTCTGTTCAGAACAGATCTTATTAAAAATCCTGAGCAAAAATATGTCGTAATTTTTAATAAAACAAATCTAGTTTATTCGGATTCGCGAAATAGAATAAGAAAAAGAATTAAGTCATCCGTTTCAATAAAGACAAGAATTCTTTTTCATGAAACAGATGACTTAACCCCAACAACATACTATTCTTTTTTAAGTTTTTCCTTATACAAAGAGGGAGTTATACCAACAGTCTTCTTAAAGACATCAACAAATGCGCTGTATGACTTAAATCCAACACTTTCAGCAATGGCATTGAGCGTAAAAGAACCATAATTCTCGGTATCAGACATTCTTAGGCAAGCCAAATGTATGCGATATTCATTGACGTATGTTTTAAAACTTTTTTGGAAATTATCATTAATTACCATTGAGACATACTTACTGTTAGATCCAACGAGTGTAGACAAACGTAAAAGCGAAAAATCATAATTACAAAATTCTGTAGTATTTTCCATTATATCTATAATTGCATCAAGAAGTTTATTACGCATATCTCCACTCATCCTCATGCTAGCATTTCTTACTTTTTCTACATTGTCATCGCATGTATCTGAATCACATATAATTATTTCTTCATTTCTGCTGCATACTCCATTGTCAATTGTTTTTCTCATACGCTCAACTTCCGCCTCTAACTCTTTTTGCCTTGCCATAGACTCATGCATTCGAACTCTGAGCACATTCTGATTTTTAATAAAATCACGATTTACAACAAACAAATTATTATAGCTTTTATCTATACTCTTTTTTTGTCTGTAGACTATAATGAGCAATACACTAACTACCAAAACCACAACTGTTATGACAAAGATAAAATTCCTTTGTGTTGAAATTGTCGCCATGCGCTCTTTCTCACGTTCATGTAAATTTGAAATATATTCATCATATTTTGCCATCTCATAAACAAACTGTTGGTTTTTTATGGTTTCAAACTCCTGAAAATTAAGTATAGAATCTTTTGTATCAAGGTATAATTTCATATAATGATTAGCCAATTTATAATCTTTGACAGAGTCATAATAATCGGCATAATCCATATACACGCCAAGACAAGAATGCATTATCCCATATTTTTCAGCTGCCTCTTTATACAAACGTATGTATTTTAACATCATTCTGTCATCTTTAAGAGCAGAATAACTTTTATACAACATTTGATAGCTTGAACAAATATATTGTGGAGTAAGATTGTTTTTTTGTGCATAGTCAACGGCTTCTTTTAATACCTGTATTGCCTGAATACTATTTTTTTCCGAATAAAGTATCATTCCCATACAAAACTTCCACATAAATACACACTCTTTATCTTTAGATTTCTTAAATTTAATCAATAGCTTGTGGTATTTACGGGCTTCTTTGGTTTTTCCTAACCTTGCTGTCATCATCGTAATGTTGGCAAGTACTTTATATTCATTTATGGCATCTTTATACTTACGGCTTAAGTTGTATGCCTTTTTGTAATATCCAAGTCCATTGCCAAAATCTCCATACAAGCAAAAAATGGTTCCAATATTATTATAGAATCTTGATAATTCGCGTTTTCCATTACCTTCCTTATATATCCTCAATCCTGTAAAATACGAATTAAGTGCATCTGCATATGATCCCTTCATATATAAAATATTACCTTTTTTCAGAAAAGCTATAGCACACTGCTGTCTTTCTTCATTTGGTAAATCAATATCTGCACGCTTACATAACACCAAATAATAAATAAAAGCTGTGTCTAGACTATTTTTCTCAAAATATTCATCAGCCTTTTTCATTATATCATCTGTAGGGACTTTCAATGTATTCTTCACCAAATTAAAATAATCTTTTCCCAAAGTCATTGCATTGATTTGTATTGGCACAAAAAAAAGAAAAAGCGATATAATGATGCCTAGCTGCAAACATAATACATGACGTGAGTTGATGCACATAAAATTCTTCATTGTTTACGTGAGTTAGGAATGAAATTAATTAAACTTTTAAAGTATTCCGACAATTACGACCATAGTTCAAATTGTTTACATACTACAACAATAAATAATATACACGTCAAACTACTTTATTATCTAGATGCATTATTTCTAAGTTTTTAATTCAATCACTTTATAAAAAACAAGGAGGAATAGAGATAAATTATTTATAAAAACAATTTTATCTTTACTCCTCCTAAACATACATAATTTTATCTTCAATCAAGTCCAAATAACGTCCTTAAGCCTGTATCTACTCCTGAAAATCCCAAGAAAGCCAAGCTTAAAAGGCCTGCCGTAACAAGTACAATGGCCATGCCTCGCATACCTTTAGGGATATTCACCATTGACAGCTGCTCTCGTATTCCAGCAAATACGACCAATGCCAAAGCAAATCCCAACGCCGTAGAAAATGCATAAACAACGCTCTGTATCAACGAAAAGTCTTTCTGGATAACAAGAATAGCCACACCCAACACAGCACAGTTAGTGGTGATAAGAGGCAAGAAGATACCCAACGCCTGATAAAGAGCAGGAGAAACTTTCTTAAGGATAATCTCAACCATTTGTACTAAGGCTGCGATAACCAATATAAAGGTTATTGTCTGTAGATATTGCAAGCCAAATGGGTCAAGCAAATATATCTGCACCAGATAAGTTACAATCGTTGCAAGCGTAAGCACAAAAGCAACAGCCGCTCCCATTCCAAGTGAAGTGGATACCTTTTGAGACACGCCTAGGAACGGACATATTCCCAAGAACTGTGACAACACGATGTTGTTCACAAATATTGCTGATATAAAAATCAATAAATATTCCATAATTTACGCTTTCTTAAATCTGTTTACAATTGCAATAAGATATCCCAAAGTTATAAATGCTCCAGGAGGCAGAATGAAAAGAAGCATGTTGCTTGTCTCCGGCAGCAGCACGATTCCAAAGATAGAACCGGCTCCAAGAATTTCGCGTACAGCGCCAAGCAATGTAAGCGCAATACTGAATCCTAGACCCATACCTAAACCATCGAACAAACTTTCTACAGGTCCATGGCTGCAAGCAAAAGCTTCAGCACGTCCAAGTATGATACAGTTAACAACAATCAAAGGTATATAAAGACCCAGAGTAGCATAAATCGTCGGAACAAAAGCTTGCATTATCATCTGAAGTATAGTTACAAACGATGCAATCACAACAATAAACACCGGAATGCGAACCATATCGGGAGTCAGATTCTTTATCAAAGATATTACCAGGTTTGAGCATATAAGCACAAACATTGTGGCTAATCCCATTGACAGACCATTTATAGCAGATGTCGTGGTTGCCAATGTAGGACACATACCAAGAAGAAGTACGAAGGTAGGATTCTCCTTGACTATACCATTTGTTAATATTTTTAAGTAATTCATAATTATCTACATTTAAATACAATTATTTTTCATAATGCCCTGTAGCCGATGTATTAGCATCTACATGGCCTGACTTATAGGCGTTGTAAGCCTGGGTAACAGCAAGCAGGAAAGCACGGCTGGTAATGGTCGAAGCTGTGATAGCATCTATATCACCTCCGTCTTTTTTCACAGTAAGGTTGTCTTTATTTGGATTCTTGCCTATGATGCTTCCCTTACCATCCTTTTGGAACCATTTGTCTGCTTTAGCTCCTAGTCCTGGGGTTTCTGCATGTTGAAGTATAGTATATCCTAAGATATTACCGTCTTTATCAAAACCAACCAATACTTTCAGGTCGCCGCCAAAACCACCGGTGGTACTTTCAACTGCTACTCCTAAATCTTGTTTATTTGAATCAACTGTCTTATGAATTACAAATACAGCTTCCTTGCCTTTTATAGTCTGCTTTATAGTGTCGTTTTCTGATACTGAAAGCTGAACGCCACCCATAACGGCTTTAATACCATCAGCAAGAGTTTTCTCTGCCTGAAGTTTTATCGGTGCCTCTGTTATATGGTTTACATACGCAAGAATTCCGCCTGTAATAAGTGCCACACCAACAAGGACAAGCACCATATTTGTTATTGACGATTCTAACTTTTTCATTTTTTATCCTCCTTTACAATTTCTCCAAAACGCTTTGGTTTAACATATGCATTTATTAGCGGAGTGAACGCATTCATAATCAGAATTGCGAAAGACATTCCTTCCGGATATGAGCCCCAATTTCTGATTATAACAGTCAAAGCGCCGATGGCTATACCATAGATAATCTGTCCTTTATGAGTCATTGGAGATGTCACATAATCAGTAGCCATAAATATTGCTCCAAGCATAAGTCCTCCAGTTAGCAATTCTGCAATGGGGTTTGCATAAATAGGATTGGCAACATGCAACAAGCCACAGAAAACAAAAACCGTAGCCAAGATGCTTACAGGTATATGCCATGTTATAATCTTCTTCCAAAGCATATAAATCAAACCTATGATAAGGGCCAAAGCACAGATCTCGCCAATGGTTCCGGCTCCATGATTTATACCGGGATTACCCAAAAGCAGTGATACTGAATCAGGAAGTCTGTCAAGTACAGTCGGATCGCCTGATTTTATTGCTTCTTTCATTATACTCAAAGGAGTTGCTCCTGTTTGGGCGTCAACATAACTTGTAAGCTGACCGGCAACAGGCCACGATGTCATCTGTGCCGGGAAAGACACCAACAAGAAACAACGGCCGACCAAAGCCGGATTGAAAGGATTACATCCTAATCCGCCAAATGTCATCTTGCCGATACCAATAGCCACTAAGGCACCAATAATAATTATCCAAACTGGAAGGTTAGACGGAAGGTTGAATCCCAACAACAGACCTGTTAGAATTGCCGATCCGTCAGTTAGCGTAGGCTCTTTTTTCATTATATATTTAGTGATGGCCCACTCAAAGAACATACAGGCTGCCACACTAGATGCACATACAACAACCGAACCTATTCCGAAATACAAAAATGATACCAGCAATGCGGGTAACAATGCTATTATCACGCCATACATATTGCGCTCAACGCTATCTGTTCCATGCGCATGTGGCGATAATGATACTATTAATTTGCTCATCGTTTTAAATTAATTTTTGCCATTATTCATCTAAATGAAAATACAATCAGATAAAATGGATTTATTTTTTTGCGCTGCGGGCTCTGATTATGCCCATAACTGTAGTCTTGCCCAAACGTATATTATCAAGCATAGGACGGTGAGCAGGACATGTAAACTGACATGAACCGCACTCAATACAAGACGTTACACCGGCAGCCTCTACTTTCTCCCAATCATGCTTAGCACTAGCAGTAGCAAGAAGATACGGCTCAAGCCCCATAGGACATGCACTTACACACTTTGCACATCTGATACAAGGCTGAGGAGCTTTGCGCTTAGCGTCATTTCCACTAAGTATCGTAACACTATTAGTTCCTTTACAGATAGGCACTTCAACTGAAGTAAGGGCTTTTCCCATCATTGGTCCTCCAGCCAACAGTTTGTTGTCGCCTTCAGGCATTCCTCCACACTCATTAATTAGATCAATCATTGGAGTACCCATACGCACAAGGAAGTTAGCCGGATGAGCCAGTTTCTTACCCGTAACGGTTGTATATCTTTCAAATAAAGGCTTGTTTTTCATTACTGCCTGATATACAGCATAAGCCGTACCTACATTCTGCACAATTGCTCCTACATTAACAGGAATTGCAGGAGGTGCAGGAACCTGGCGACGAATAACTGCATCAACAAGTTGCTTTTCTCCGCCTTGAGGATATTTCTTTGCCAACGGAACAATTTCTATGTTCGGATTTGAAGCCGTCTTTTGTTCAAACAATTCAATAGCTTTTGGCTTGTTTTCCTCAATACCGATATAGCCTTTATCAACCTTTGCAGCTTTCATAAGCAAATCAAGTCCCACAAGAATCTCATCTGCATGCTCCACCATAAGCCTGTAGTCAGATGTTATATAAGGCTCACACTCCACTCCGTTCAGGATAACACATTCAGCTTTAGCTGTAGGAGGAGGACATAATTTTATAAATGTAGGGAAACCGGCTCCACCCATACCTGTAACTCCGGCTTTCTTAATACGCTCAACAATCTCTTCAGGCGTAAGCTCCGGATGAGCTGAAAGAAGTTCCAACTTATCAGAACGGTCAATACTTTCTTCCCATTCATCACCTTCAACCTTAATAATAATTGAAGGTTTACGGTAACCCGTTGCATCTATGGCACTTTCAACCTTCAGCACTGTTCCTGATACAGAAGAAAAGATAGGAGCTGAGACGAAGCCTCCGGCTTCAGCAATTAAAGTTCCCACCTTAACCTTATCACCTTTCTTTACGACAGGTTTTGCCGGTGCACCAATATGCTGTGACAAAGGGAATATGGCCTGCTGAGGCAATTTTGCTACAGTGGTAACGACCTCTGATGACAATTTATTTTCCTCCGGATGTATACCGCCTATTCTAAATGTTCTCAATTTCATTCCTTTATCTCCTTCTGTTTTGATTCTACACTAGGGTTAACTTTTTCTGAAGAAGCTACACTTTCCACATTCTGTCCAGATGCTTCTGTACGTACTTTAGGAGCAGGGAAATTCACTGCAACAATGGCATGTGTAGGACATGCTTCAACACACTTGCGGCACAAGCGGCATTTTTCAGGGTCAATATAAGAAAGATTATTTTCTATTTTTATTGCATCAAACTTACATTCCTTTTCGCATTTGCCACAACCGATACACGCAGCCTTACATGTCTTCATGGCAATGGCACCCTTATCCTTGTTTACACAACGGACATATACGCGGCGATTCTTTATTCCCTTTTTACGAAGCTCAATAATATTACGAGGACAAGCTTTTACGCAGGCTCCACATGAAGTACATTTTTCCTCATCAACTTCAGGAAGTCCTGTTTCCTGGTTCATTGTAATTGCACCAAAAGCGCAAGCATTAACGCAATCGCCACAGCCCAGGCAACCATATCCGCAGCCTGTCTCTCCTGCACCGCAAGAATTTACAGCCGTACATGTTTTTAAGCCATCATAAACTGCAATACGAGGACGCAACTCGCACGTTCCGTTACAACGGACAACTGCAACCTTAGGCTCTGTGTTTGCAACAGCCATACCTAATAAATCAGCAACTTGCCCCATAACATCGGAACCGCCAACAGGACAGAATAGTCCGTCAATAGAGCCTGCATCTGCTCCCTTAACTAATGCACTAGCCATACCGGAACATCCCGGATAACCACATCCTCCGCAATTAGCTCCTGGCAAAATGGCAGACACCTGCCCTATGCGGGGATCTTCATGAACAGCAAACTTCTTAGAGCACACGTACAATATCACAGCTGATATTAACGCAATACCACCAAGTACAATTACTGCAATTAAAATAAAATTCATAAGTTTTGTATTTGTTTTAGTTAGTAATTATAATTTCAACCCATTATCGCCGAATGTATTTACACTCAACGGATCAATATGAAACGACAATTTAACTCGTATTTTCTCTCTCATATAGTATAGTATAAGATAATAAGGTATGAGCGAACATAAACTGAACAACGCCGCAGAAACCTCACTTTGTGTAATAACAAAAGCAATGGCCAGAACAGCAACAAGTATAATCAAAGGAATCACAGAACTCAACAAAACTGCAAAAAAGCCCGTACGCTGAGATGCAATAACTATAACATTGTCACCAGTTTTCAAACCATAGTGATTATCACAATATACATCAACCACCTTCTCTTTGCTTTCAGAAGCGTTGCAATTACCGGACATCTTACACGACGAGCATGCTGATGTCTGGGTTATACGTACTTTTATCAATCCGACATCAACAGTATCGACAACCCCTAAATGCCTTATTTCATTTTTCATGTTTTTACCTATAATTTGCAAACTCGAGTTTGCAAATGCAAAAATAATACTATATTTTCAAACAGCAAACAAAAATGAAGATTTTCTGCAAAAAGGGAAAAGTGTAAAAGAAGTCGACTAACCTATTCTTTTAACAGGTTATCAAGAAATCTATTCAAATCGTCATCAAGACCATTCATCAAATCACCTCCAATGATTCTTATATCACTGTCGACAAGATACAGCTCTGCAAAATGTTCTCTGTCATCATTTTCCAAAATAAAACTATATGGCTTCAGTATCGACAAGCAATCAACAACATCACCCATCTGTTTAAGAACATCACGCAATACACCTGCTATATTTATATAAAAATCCTGTTCTTTACAATTAATCCATTGATCAACAACACAACGAGTGATTTCATTGTCATTATCATCAAAAGCAAGAAGCTCACCGGTATCCTGAGAAACACTCAAATGAATATCCGTCATTATAACCGGTTCTTCTGTACTCGGGAATTTTTGAGAAACTTTATTAAAGAACCTCTTTAACTGAACTATTGTTGATTCTGTTGTTTTCATCTTATTTAATATCTTATTGATTTCTTACGCGGTTTACTTTCATTACTCAATCTATCTAAAGCAGTCACAACATAATAGTGCTTTTCACCAGGCTTAATCGCACTAGCCGGTATTTTATAGAACTCGTCAGAAGTTATTGCAACTATTTTTGATGGATCATCAATATTTATTTTTTCACCTTTAACAAATTTGTATACAACATACTTTACGGCCTTGTTTGACCAATCTTTGCCTTTAGGAGACTTCCAGAACAGTACAATTCCGTCCTCAAATGCCAGAAACTTCATCTTTCTGACTTTTTTAGGTGCCTTTCCGTCTATATATTTCATCTGCGGAACGAGCGCAGGATACTTCCAATATACATTTTTCAACATTGAGCCATAATTGCCAACATTATCCGTTACCGCCTTGGCATACCACAGAACCGTACCCTGCACATTATTCATTTCCCTATGAAGTTTTTGCTTGGCAGGCATTTGATTTATACTTCTATTTACCAAATCCGGACTTTTTACGGTACGTATTACATCCTCTCCAATATATAGATGTCTTTTCCCTGCATATTTATTCCACCACTTGATTAAAGTCTCATAATCAGCTGCTTTATGTCCTATTTCCCAATAGAGCTGCGGCACACAATAATCTACCCATCCGTTATTAACCCACATTAATATATCAGCATATAAATCATCATAATTCTGAAGTCCGGATGTCTTACTTCCTATCAACGGGTCACTCTTTTTATTTCTATATATACCAAACGGAGATATACCAAACTTTACCCAAGGTTTGGTTTCATGAATAGCTTCATAAAGCTGTTTAATAAAGACATTAACATTATCACGTCTCCAATCATTTTTATTTTTAATGCCGTTATTGTATTTTGCAAACTCAGCATCATCCCGTATAGTTTGCCCAGGAGCAGGATAAGGGTAAAAGTAATCATCTATATGCAATCCGTCAACATCATATCTGCTTACAATATCTTTAACGACATCCACTATATAATCTCTTGCTTCAGGAATACCCGGATTAAGTATCATCTGTCCATCATAGGCAAAAGCTAGTTCAGGATGTTTTATAGCTATATGAGTTGAGGCAAGTTGATTCGTTGTTTTTGTCTTTGCTCTAAAGGGATTAATCCAGGCATGAAGTTCCATGCCACGCTTATGGCACTGATCTATCATCCAGTTCAAAGGATCCCAAAACGGATACGGTGCTTTACCTTGCACACCGGTAAGAAAACGGCTCCAAGGCTCATACTTACTTACATACAAAGCATCGCATTCTGGCCTAACCTGAAATATAATAGCATTAACCCCACATTCTTTCAATCTGTCGAGTTGAGAGGCCAAAGTATCTTGCATCTGTTTTGTACTCATACCCATAAACTGACCATTCACACATTGTATCCATGCGCCTCTAAAATCACGCTTATTAGAATACTGTGCAAAAACAGATACCGTGGCTGATAACAATACTATTAAAGTTAAAAATAACCTTCTATAACTTATTACATTTTTTTTCATATGGCCAAAATTACAGTTTTTGGTTCATAAAAACAAATATATATTACTAAAAAGTTCAAAGAAAGTATTTTTAAACTATAAGAAAACGACTGAATTTTATCCGATTTTCCCGCCAAAGACTTAAAATAGGTTAGTTTTAATAATGTGTGGGCACACAGAAATATTACATCAAAATAATAAAAGATTTTTCTTGGATAATATAAAAAAAGTGGTTATATTTGCAACTGTTATCCTGAAAACAATCTTTTTACCTTAAAAAACTAATACCTATTGAAGATATAGAGCGATTGCTTGTGAAAGCCATCGCTTTATTTTTTTATATATTTATCACAAATAATAAATATTACAATGAGCGACAAGTTTTAAACGCAAAATTATTATGCAAAATTTATCATCCCTCCGTATTTTGATTATTACAAACTAAAGAAATAGTTGAAACAGCACAAACATACCGCCTTATACAACTCCCTTGAAATAATTGCTATAAAACTTTTAGTAAACATAAGAAATATATTAAAATCACCAGGCTTTACAACAAAATAATGCCACTGAGGCTTAGATCTGTCGTAGATAAGACGAATTGTTGAAGAATACAATAAAGCAGGATATTCGTGAAAAACTCAAAATAGACAAAGATCTATTTTGTGCTTTCATGCTTTCAGCCGCCTTTTTGTTTTCTATTGGTACCTTCTTACCAGCTTTTTCTTGACATAACCTGCTATGCCTGCGAAAATCTAACGAAAATCCGCTCAATATAAAGCAAGAATCCGACTGAATTCTAATACCCGATTCGGGGTTAAGTCAACTTGATTCAGACACACTCGATGAAACACTACCCGAAAACGCTTAATGTTTCTTTGTACTGCGTTCCAAACGTATGTGCATTTATGTGGTAGAATGTCTAAAGTGTACGGCAAGTCACCTGGGATGTCTCCATATATCTCTTAAAAAAAAGTCTAGAACTCCTTGGGGTAACGGGTGCCCTGGCTGGGCACATCAAGCGTAATTGGGAGACTGAACCTCTTGCCAGTACGTATATCTATCCATCCATCTGCAACGACGTATAATTAAAACAACATTATTGCACGAATTGGGAAATCTGTAACATGGACAGGATTCATAAAACCTTTTGACCCGGAATATACATATTCAGATAAATGAAGATTCATTAACTCGTCAAGATGAATACGAATCTCACTAAAGGGCTGTTCTACACTTACTATATTAAAATAATCAAGTATTTCTGAAGGCAGCACGATACGCGCAAGAACTTCCAATTGATTTGTTTCAATAAAGCAAAGGTCGGAATTTATATGGAATTAATAAAATAAATATACACTAAATTTCTACTGTCCCTTTTTAATTGCTTATCAGACTCACTTTTTATCGGATATCTGCATAATTATAAAAATGATAGTTAAAAGAACATAGAAAGCGATTTTGGTTAAAATAACGACTTCCATCATCATATCATTCCCATCCGTCCCATAAGTCTTATTAGTCCCATTAATTCCACCCTCCGTGGAACCAAACAAAAAAAGAGTCCCTGACATCATAACTGACATCAGGGACTCAACTCTGAAAAAAAAGGCGGCCTCCTACTCTCCCGCATTGCATTGCAGTACCATCGGCG
>NZ_DBLZAX010000025.1:0-27004 GCF_057607445.1 Xylanibacter sp.
ACAATACGGTTGGGGTATATACTTATCTCCGTTCTTATCGGATGTATAGCATATAATAGCTTCTATGAATGGCAGGAGATAGAAGCATTAGAACTTGACAATAAAAAAATAGACGAGTTCCGAAAAGAGATAAACAATATCAATATTCAAATGATAAAATTCTCTCTATTTGGTGAAACAATACTGGAATGGAACGATAAAGATATCGAGCATTACCATGCACGGCGTATGGCAATGGACAGTATGCTCTGCCGTTTCAAGGCCACCTATCCAGCAGAGCGCATCGATAGTGTGCGCAGTCTTTTAGAGGATAAGGAACGACAGATGTTCCAGATAGTCCGGTTAATGGATGAACAACAATCTATTAACAAGAAGATAGCCAATCAAATTCCGGTTATTGTACAGAAAAGTGTGCAGGAACAGTCCAAAAAGCCAAAACGAAAAGGTTTCTTAGGCATATTCGGCAAAAAAAAGGAAGTAACTCCAGCAGTATCAACCACTATCCTTCATTCGGTCAATAGAAACGTAATCAGCGAACAGAAAGTGCAGGATCGCCAATTGTCGGAACAAGCCGACAGCCTTGCAGCTCGTAATGCAGAACTTAACAGACAACTGCAAGAATTGATTTGCCAAATAGAAGAAAAGGTACAAACCGAACTGCAAAGCCGGGAAAACGAAATAGTTGCCATGCGTGAAAAGTCATTTATGCAAGTAGGCGGTTTAATGGGATTCGTTCTTCTATTGTTGTTAATTTCCTACATCATCATACATCGTGATGCAAAAAGCATTAAACAATACAAGCACAAGACAACTGATTTGATAAGGCAACTGGAACAATCCGTACAACGGAACGAGGCACTGATAACGTCAAGGAAGAAGGCGGTACATACTATCACCCATGAACTGCGCACACCGCTGACAGCAATAACAGGCTATGCCGGACTGATACGGAAAGAACAGTGTGAGGATAAGTCCGGGCAGTATATCCAAAACATACTGCAATCCTCCGACCGTATGCGGGATATGCTTAACACTTTGCTTGACTTCTTCCGCCTGGACAACGGCAAGGAACAGCCCCGTCTGTCACCCTGCCGGATTTCAGCAATCACGCACACACTTGAAACGGAGTTCATGCCTGTTGCCGTGAACAAAGGGCTGTCCTTGTCCGTGAAGACTGGACACGATGCCATTGTATTGACCGACAAAGAGCGAATAATACAAATCGGGAATAACCTGCTGTCAAACGCTGTCAAGTTCACAGAAGAAGGCGGTGTTTCTTTGATTACTGAATATGATAATGGAGTTCTGACACTGGTCGTTGAAGATACAGGTACAGGCATGACAGAAGAGGAACAGAAACAAGCGTTCGGTGCGTTTGAACGTCTATCAAATGCCGCCGCAAAGGAGGGTTTCGGGCTTGGGCTTGCCATAATGCGTAATATTGTGTCGATGCTTGGCGGAACAATCCGTTTAGACAGCAAGAAAGGGAAAGGCAGTCGTTTCACAGTTGAAATTTCTATGCAGGAAGCTGAAGAACAGCTTGGATATACAAGCAATACACCTGTTTATCATAACAATAAATTCCATGATGTTGTCGCCATTGACAATGATGAGGTATTACTTCTGATGCTGAAAGAGATGTATTCCCAAGAAGGAATACACTGCGACACTTGCACCGATGCTGCGGCACTGATGGAAATGATACGCCAGAAAGAATACAGCCTGTTGCTGACAGACTTGAATATGCCCGATATAAACGGTTTCGAATTGCTGGAACTGTAGATACTAATTGAAAAGTGCACCGTATTTTAATTGAAAAGAGCTCCATCCATACTTGTTACAAAATTACATATAAGTTTAAAATCTTCATTTATCTTGTCTCATTTTTTGTGTTTCTTTGAGCCTATAAGAGAGTCCGGTCATATTTACCAGATAGGCTTTATGTGTAAGCCTGTCGACCATTGCCGCTACAAGCACCTTGTCCTTTATGATTTCATTCCATCTGTTAAAAGCCAAATTAGTAGTAATGATTGTAGCTTTTTTCCCGGCCCTTAAGGACAAGTGGTTAAAAAGCAGTTCTCCTCCTTCCTTGTCACAACTGACATATCCGAATTCATCACAGATAACCAGATCGTATTTTTCAAACCGTAATTGCAACGCCCGCAGTGTCTTTGCGGATTTGGCTTCCCTTATCTGGGTAAGCAAGACAGGGACTGAAGTAAACAATACGGTAAAATCCTGCTGGCAGGCCTTTATTCCTAAAGCCGTAGCAATATGAGTCTTTCCCGTCCCCGGATTTCCATACAGGACTATGTTTCTTCCCTCCCTGATGAAGTCCAGTGTTTCCAATTCAGGCAATATTATCTGTGCCTCTTTGGGCATGTCTTCCATGACAAGTTCATGCAGATACTTCATTTGTGGGAATCCCGCAGATTTTATCCTTGATTTTCTTCTACATTCCCTTCTTCTGACACTTTCCTTTCCAAGCAATTCGGTCAAGAAATGCAAATGGCTCCAGTTTTCTCCGGCTGCCAATGAAAGGGTGTATTCCAGTTCCTCTTTGAAGGCCAGCAGCTTCAGTTCTGTCGCATAGTCATAAATGGTTTCTTTTTCTGATTTCATATATTATAAACTTAAATGGTTGGTATTATATCATGCGCTTCATTGTATCCTGTCATGAGTGCCGTAATGCCTTCAAGCATATCCACGGCTTCTCTTTCTATATTCTCTTGTTGTGCCGGAAGAACAGGCGACTCCATGGATTCTTCCATCTCTTCCTGTGCGTTGCCATGCAACATGGCCTTTACCTGTTCCGGAGATATCTTTCTGACACCACGTCCGGTCAGTTCCCTGCATGCCCTGATGATGTCTGTCCCGGAAAAACCATTTTCCCATGCATAGTCCAGCAGCAGGACGAATGCCCTGTTGTCATTCTTGAAATAGCTGTCATACAGTCTTTTCAGTTCTTCCGGTGCTCTTTGCCAGACCACAGAATGAGGTAATGCACCCGGTTTACGGGAAAGTGTACGCAAGTAGTGCTCCAGCTTGATGCACCAGTCGCCACCACAATAACTGCGTTGGTGCGAGGCCACTTTCTCCTTCCCGTACAGGATGACGATTTTTTCACTGTAGACCTTGACATGTACTTTTTCTCCTACAAGGGAATCAGGTACGGAATAATGAACATTTTTCATGCTGACAGTCGACCACTTGTCCACGATGTACTCATTGACCTCAAAACAGCCAAGGTTGCCGGGAAAAGGCTTCAGCGATGACAAATCAGCCTCCAGACGCGATGATTTCTCCGCTGTTGAAAGACTGCCCTGCTCGTTGTTGACCTGCGTACACATTCGGTTCAAATGCTCCTGGGCGGAACGTATGTCATTGAAATGGTCAGTCAGGCAGAAAGCTTTCCTCCTGACATATTCCACGCTGCGTTCCACATGCCCTTTCTCCCATCCGGCCCGTACATTACAGAAACGGTACTCAAAACAATAGAAACCGGACATCTTCATCAGGGCTTCCGTAGGCTTCTTGTCACCACCGACAAAGCTCTTGACGGCTACACGCATATTGTCATAGACCATCATGGCGGGGACACCATGTATATCCCTGAAGAAGTTGCGGTGGGATTCCATGAAGGCAAGCGTATTCTGATGCCTGAAAAGGTAGGCGTATCTGCCATTGCTATGCCCGAAAGTGAATACGGCCAGATAAAACTTGGTCTTGACACCGTCAATAAAAAGAAGGACTTCACCCCAGTCAAACTCAACAATGCATCCCGGCTCATAGAACAACCGGATAAAGGCTTCGCTCTTTTTCTTCTCTTTGTATGACTCTATATTTTTTATATAACTGCACACTGTGGCATAACTGATGGTATATCCTTTGGATAACAGAAACTGGTGGATATCCTTCTTCAGCATGCGCTGCTTGCGAAGCCCCGTAGCTACCTTAACGGCATTCTTCTTCAGGCAAAACCCGATCTCGTCCTTAATCTCTTGTGTAAGGCGGCGAGGGCGGCGTTTGGAACTGTCATACTTGGGCTGGACGGTAAGCAAATCACTCAAAGCCTCTTCCGGATTATCAGTACGGATGGCTGATTCGTATTCTGAAAGAATATTGTCAACGGTATGACGGCTGACATGAAGTTCACGAGAGATACGCCGTTTGCTATAACCGCATACTCTATACATGTGTATTATTGATTGTCTTTCTACCATAGTCTTCATTTTACCTTTGTATTTGGATGATACAAAGGTCATTATACTTATCCTATGGCGGCGCACTTTTCAATTGGAATATTGGCGCACTTTTCAATTAGTATCTACATTGCTGGAACTGTTGCGTTCGTCCAACGTGGGCAATTCACCAACAATCCCGGTGGTTGTGGCAACCGCTTCGGGCAGTTGTAACAAAGGGGAACTATTGGCAAAAGGCTTTGCCGGATGCCTGTTCAAACCGTTCTCCATATCGGAACTGATGGAGGTTTCCGACAGGTGTGCCATAAAAGCGACACCGGACGGGAAACCGGACTTTTCCGCCTTATTGTCCTATGGCAATGAAGCCGTCATGCTGGAAAAGTTGATAACTGAAACAGAAAAGGAAATGCAGGCGGTACGGGATGCAGCAAAAGAAAAAGACCTGCAAAAGCTGGATTCCCTGATCCACCACCTGCGCAGTTCGTGGGAGGTGCTCCGTGCCGACCAACCGCTGAATGTACTTTACGGATTGCTTCGTGGCGATGCTCTCCCGGATGGTGAAGCGTTAAGCCATGCCGTGACTGCCGTGCTGGATAAGGGAGTGGAAATAATACGGTTGGCAGAAGAGGAAAGGAGAAAATACGAAGATGAATAAGACAAAAATAATTGTGGTGGAAGACAACATCGTGTATTGCGAATATGTCTGCAATATGCTGTCACGGGAGGGCTACCGCAATATGAAGGCTTACCACCTCTCAACCGCGAAGAAACATCTGCAACAGGCAACAGATAATGATATCGTGGTTGCCGACCTGCGTCTGCCTGACGGCAGTGGCATAGACCTTTTGTGCTGGATGCGAAAGGAGGGAAAGATGCAGCCCTTCATCATTATGACCGACTACGCCGAAGTTAATACCGCCGTGGAAAGCATGAAACTCGGCTCGATAGACTATATTCCCAAACAGCTTGTGGAGGATAAACTTGTCCCCCTGATCCGTTCCATACTGAAAGAACGTCAGGCAGGACAACGCCGTATGCCTATATTCGCCCGTGAAGGTTCCGCCTTTCAGAAAATCATGCACCGCATAAGGCTGGTAGCCGCCACCGATATGAGCGTGATGATATTTGGTGAGAACGGCACGGGCAAGGAGCATATTGCCCACCTGTTGCATGACAAGAGCAAACGTGCAGGCAAGCCATTTGTGGCGGTGGACTGCGGTTCACTCTCCAAAGAGCTTGCACCGTCGGCTTTCTTCGGACACGTCAAAGGTGCATTTACAGGTGCGGACAATGCCAAGAAAGGATATTTCCATGAGGCGGAAGGCGGCACGTTGTTTCTGGACGAGGTAGGAAACCTCGCGTTGGAAACCCAACAGATGTTGCTCCGTGCCATACAGGAGAGGCGGTATCGCCCGGTCGGAGACAAGGCAGACCGGAATTTCAATGTCCGCATCATCGCTGCTACCAATGAAGATTTGGAGGTATCGGTGAATGAAAAGCGTTTTCGGCAGGATCTTCTGTACCGCCTGCACGACTTCGGGATAA
The DNA here is from genome assembly GCF_057607445.1 of Xylanibacter sp. Classification (NCBI taxonomy): domain Bacteria; kingdom Pseudomonadati; phylum Bacteroidota; class Bacteroidia; order Bacteroidales; family Prevotellaceae; genus Xylanibacter; species Xylanibacter sp. Next base: position 5,748 of record NZ_DBLZAX010000025.1, read on the forward strand.
CCGTTCCTCCGTTGCGTGACTGTCAAGAAGACATTATGCCGCTGGCAGAGTTCTTCCGTGATATGGCAAACAGAGAGCTGGAGTGTAGCGTGAGCGGGTTCAGTTCCGAAGCACGTAAAGCGTTGCTGACACACGCATGGCCGGGCAACGTGCGGGAACTTCGGCAGAAAGTTATGGGTGCTGTATTGCAGGCGCAGGAAGGTGTTGTCATGAAAGAGCATCTGGAACTTGCCGTGACGAAACCGACCTCTACTGTCAGCTTCGCCTTGCGCAATGACGCGGAGGATAAGGAGCGGATATTGCGTGCGTTGAAACAGGCAAACGGCAACCGGAGTGTCGCCGCAGAACTGCTCGGCATAGGCAGGACAACACTATACAGCAAACTTGAAGAGTATGGACTTAAATATAAATTCAAGCAATCATAGCCCGTAATTCACTGAATTTGGCTATCTTTGCATAACATTTGAGAAAAACGGCGATTGGCAGGAGCTTTTCGCCGCCAACATATAGGATAAGACCGCAAGGCGTTTCAAGCGAAAATCTGGTAAATTGGAACTACGGAGACGATTGCGTGATGCTTATGCTATGCTTACGCATAGCGTGCATTCACGTACTCTCCGTAAAGGCTTTACCAGAGCCATCGCTTGAAGGTAGTGTGAATTGCACGCTACTTTTTTACCCTTGCCTAACGAAAGGAAACGATTATGGGTAAAGTTCAGATTCTCGCCGTACTGACGATGGACGGATGTCTTTCTTCAGAGTTATATGATAAAGCACATCAGGATTTGTGCCTTGACCGTTGCGGTCTTGATGAAATCAGGAAGAAAGCCTTTTACCGTGTGACACCGGACTATTCCATTTCAATGCTGCACGAATGGAGAAAAGACTGCACAAACATCCGTTACCTCGCGGAAGCCACACCGGACACGGCAGACTATATAAACGGACTGCTGCGGATGCACGCTGTGGATGAAATCATACTATACACCGTTCCTTTCATATCCGGAAGCGGACGACATTTTTTTAAGTCGGCTCTGCCAGAGCAACACTGGACGCTTTCCTCTTTGAAAAGCTATCCCAACGGTGTATGTCGCATTATCTATATCCTTGATAAAAAAGCAAGATAGCCAAAATGTGCGGCAAGCATACATTTCTATTTTCAGGAATAGAATAAATGTTCCGATTACAAACAATTTAAGTCGGAGATAATTTGTCCTTGTGAAAAAATACTGAATTTTATACCTCTGAAATCCAGCACTTTGTAAAATTGAGTGTTGGATTTTTTATTTTCTGCCGCGTTTTTTGCCAATTATATTCATGTGCGCACGCAGAAAACAAAGTGTAATTTTCAAAATTGACAGAACCATGAATTATTTCTTGCTGGCGGAAACCGACTTTTTCCGCCTGATAAACGAAGCCGGCGACTGCAATATGGAAACGGCATACACGGCTTTCGCCACCCAAGTGATCGAACTGTGCAACGGCGGCATGGACATGAACCTTACCGTCATCGCGCTTGCCTACATCGAAATCGAGTTGCAGCACCATCCCGTACGTAATCTGTCAGAAGAAAAAAGAGAGATTGCCGCCTACGTCAGCAAGGCTCTGTCTTTCGTAAGAAAGATGCAGAAATTCCTTGCCACGCCCCAAGTGCCACCACTAATATCCGCCAACAACGCAACAGAAACCACCGCCAGCCTTCTTCAATGGACGGGCAATGCCATCGACCTCGTGGAACTTATCTACGGCATAGACGTGATGGGCTGCATCAACAACGGCAATATGCCGCTCAAACAGCTCGCCCCACTTCTCTATAAGATATTCGGGGTTGATTCTAAAGACTGCTACCGCTTCTACACTGATATCAAACGCCGGAAGAACGAAAGCCGCACCTATTTCATTGACAGGATGCAGGAAAAACTGAACGAGAGAATGTTGCGTGATGAGGAGTTGGAGCGGATGAGAAAATAAAAAAATATCCATTACATATGAGAAGACAGGAATACTCGTATCCTGTCTTTTTATTTTCATTTAATTATATATTAATTAGCACAATATATGTGAGTTTTTCATTCCTATAAGGACAAATTTCAGAAACGTATGTCTGGTAAATTATTGAGTCATCATAGTATGAACATATATCATTACTAAAAACAATGAAACAACTTCCATAAGATTGTGGTTGTAAAAATCGCCATTTAATAGCCCGTTTTTTTTGTAAAATTCGCCAATTAAAAAAATATGATTATCTTTGCATTATATTTTATAAGGTATGGAAACAGTAAATAGAATACTTCAAGAGAAGATTACAGCACGAATCGCGCCCAATAAAGCAGTACTGATTTTTGGTGCTCGCCGTGTTGGTAAAACGGTAATGATGCGTAAAATTGTGGACAACTATTCAGGTAGGACGATGATGCTCAACGGCGAAGACTACGACACATTAGCACTATTGGAGAATCGCTCAATAGCCAATTATCGGCATTTATTGGATGGTATTGATTTGCTGGCTATTGATGAGGCACAGAACATACCACAAATCGGTAGTATTCTGAAGTTGATAGTTGATGAAATACCGGGAATAAGTGTCTTGGCAAGTGGTTCTTCGTCATTCGATTTGCTGAATAAGACTGGTGAACCGTTGGTCGGCCGCAGTACGCAATTTCTCCTTACACCATTCTCGCAACGGGAAATCGCACAGACGGAAACGGCACTTGAAACCCGCCAGAACCTCGAAGCGCGCTTGATTTACGGTTCCTATCCCGAAGTAGTAATGATGGAGAACTATGAACGTAAAACAGACTACCTACGTGATATTGTCGGTGCATACCTGCTTAAAGATATCTTAGCAATTGACGGCTTAAAAAATTCGAGCAAGATGCGCGATCTACTGCGATTGATAGCTTTTCAGTTGGGCAGCGAAGTTTCTTACGAAGAGTTAGGTAAACAACTCGGCATGAGCAAGACGACCGTTGAAAAATACCTCGACCTATTGGAAAAGGTCTTCGTTATCTATCGTCTGGGGGCTTATTCGCGTAACCTACGCAAGGAGGTTACAAAAGCTGGCAAGTGGTACTTCTACGACAACGGCATTCGCAATGCCATTATCGGGGCTTTCTCACCGCTGGCCATTCGGCAGGATGTCGGTGCGCTGTGGGAGAACTACATCATCGGAGAGCGGCGCAAAGCGAACTTCAATGAGGGACTGCACAGGGAGTTCTATTTCTGGCGCACCTACGACAAACAGGAAATCGACCTGATTGAGGAGAGTGCCGACAGTCTTACCGCCTTGGAGTTCAAGTGGGGAAATAAAATGCCGGCCGCACCGAAAGCCTTCCAAGAAGCCTATCCCTATGCCGAGTTTCATGTGGTAAATCGGGAGAATTATTTGGAGTTCGTATAATCAATAAATTACGTATATGGAAACAAAACTACAATCCAAACAGCAATATCCGCGGTTTATCCAAAATAAACCGTGTGGTATTGACAAATTCGATGGAGGTTCGCAAGAAAGGTTGGCAAAAACTATTGCTCGCCATTTTTGTCAGAATGATTCATTGGATGAGGAATGTACTTTACCTCGAATTATCGGCATCGAAGGTATTTGGGGATCTGGAAAATCCAACGTGGTTAAAATGTTGGAACGTGAATTATCAGACGACTATTACTTTTTTGAGTATGACGCATGGGGACATCAAGAGGACTTGCAACGCCGCTCTATATTGGAATTGCTTACAAGCAAACTTATTGATGATGGTATCCTATCTGGAAATGCAACAATAAAAGTCAAAGGTGGAGGTACGAAAACCGTATCATGGTCTGAAAAGCTGAAATATTTATTAGCCCGTAAAACGGAGACCGTAACCGAAAAATATCCCCTTATCAGTAATGGTATGGTTGCGGCATTTTTGGTTGCAGTTTTAACTCCGATATTTACATTTATTGCGTATGCAGTAAAACCTACACCCACAACATGGTGGTTTTCTTTATTGTCTATTATCATAGCTGCACTGCCAGTTCTTATTGCATTGTGCGTTTGGAAATGGGCATATAGCAAAGATCATAAATATGGATGGAGTTATATGTTAGCTATTTATCAAGATAAAGTCGAAAAGGACGTTTGCTATGAGACTTTGAGCGAAGACGAACCAACGGTTTACGAGTTCAAAACATGGATGCAAGACATTTCTGATTTTATCAAGGAAAAAGGACAACGTAAATTAGTCCTTGTTTTTGACAACATGGATCGTCTCCCCGCTGAAAAAGTAAAAGAATTATGGTCTTCTATCCATACGTTCTTCGCCGATAGCGGTTTTGAAAATGTTTGGGCTGTTATTCCTTTCGATGAAACACATTTAGCTTGTGCATTCGGAGATGAGACCGACGAACAAACGAAACAACTGACCAAGTATTTTATCAATAAAACTTTCCCTATTGTTTATCGTGTTGCTCCTCCTGTTATTACCGACTATCGAAGTATATTCAACAAACTGTTTGTTGAAGCATTTGGAGAAACAGAAAATGAAGCGAAAGAAACTATAAATCGGATATTCAGATTGGTAAATCCTAATGCCAATGTTAGGGAAATTATATCATATATCAATGAGATGGTCGCTCTTAAACAAGAGTGGTGTAACGAAATTTTGATGATAAACATAGCATTGTTCTGTTTGAAGAAGACGGATATTCTGGCAAATCCAGTAGAACAAATATTGTCCGGCGACTATCTGAATGGCATTCAAACAATAATTAACAATGATCTGCAAACACAACGCGAAATTGCAGCTTTGGTATATGGTGTCGATGTTGAAGATGCTCGACAAATTCCATTGAAAAAATATATTGAAGGCTGCATCAACGGAGAAGAAGACCACGACATAAATCAATATGCAGAGACTAATAAACAATTTGACACTGTATTAGAAGAAGTTATACAATGTATGGACAATGCGCTTATCGATAAGATTATACATTGTTTGCATAAATTAACTCGAAAGAGCGATGTTATTCTGCGTGTATGGCAAAGAATAGCACAATTGAAATTAAAAGAATCCATAGAGAAGCAGGTGTTCCCTGTCGAATACCAAGAACTGCTGTTGCATTTAGACACGGAAAGCCAAAACCATGTGATTGCTCAATTATATAAGAAGATAGTTCGGTTCAATGACTTCAATGGCGGCGACTATTTCAAAACGTTAGATGCAATAGACAGGTTTATTGCGCAAAATAAGTTGGCGTGCGATTTTACGTCATTGATTGAAGCAAAAACAGTCAAGCCAAATACATTTATCGATTATATTCAAGCTGCAAATGCAACAGATGCTGCCTATCGGGATAACGCGACAACTAAAGCATATAAATATTATCAAGTAGCAACAAATTCGGAGGCGCTCGATAATTATTTGGCAAACTTACTACCCGATAATTTCGACCATGCAGATATTGTAAAAACGTTAAAAGATAATTCTACCTATACGTTTCCAACGCTTTTGCAAGCGATCACGAATTGCATTGATGAACAGAATGTAAATAAAGATAATATAGGGGCTATATTTACAACCTATCGTTTATTGGCATCTGACGAAGAAAGACCTTTACCTGTAACGTTAGATTCAACCTACATAAATCAGTTGCATTCTGAATTAGAAACTGATGGCCGAAACATTAAAGAGTCTGGATATTACGATTTAGTCGCCATGCAATTGGCACATGGTCATTCCGTTTCCTTAATAGAGGGTGGAGATATAAAATATGTTGCAGAACTCATGGACTATTATGTGGATCATGGAGACTTATTAGTAAATAGTGTGGGATGGAATATACCGCTATTAAATGAAACACTACAATACATGGTAAATCATAAACTTGGCTATAAATTATTGCTCTCAGACATATTGCCCCAATTTGAAGATATTAAGAACAGAATAGGTGTAACGGATGAGGTATTTATCGAGCATTTAGCAGAGTGGAATACCGATTTGGATAAGTATATCACTAAGAACAATATTAAAGATGTAATTCCTGACGCATCTTTTTACGATTTGACCACTAAAATAAGCAATGTCCTGACCGATCATATCAATAAAATAGCGTTCGAAGCGTTGTCTGAAATAAGTGTTGATACATTATACGCCCAAAGAACAGCACATACATCATATTATTGGTTTGTCGCAATAAAACATTTACTGGCTAAAATCAAATCCTTGCCAGATAACTTGACTGAATTTGGCAAAAAGATTCTGATGGATATTGCTTCTGGAACTCAAAGTTTGAATCCTTTCCCTAATTGTTTCAAGAATATAGTTGAAAGATTGGATAAACGAAAAATTAAATCGACAGTTACCGATATAAGAAATGATTTCTGCATCGGTAAAAAGACTATCAATGCAATAAAGTTTCAATTTTTCGAAACATGGCTTAGATCGCATGGTAATTTGAAAAGTCAAGCTGGAGACGTTATTGATAAAATAGTGAAACCTGTAATTTCCGATGGGGCATGCCGTTCATTGATTCTGCAAAACAAAGATTTTTATATGGATTTAATAAATACAGCAGGGGATGATGCTTATGAATTGAAAAAGAGTCTCCGAAACCTCATACAAAAAGATTCAGATCCGCAATTGGTTAAATTTGTCAATTCGATAGATTCAGTACCTGAGGTTGAAACCGCGTAAGTATTTGTCTAACAAGTCCGAATTTTACGATTTTACCCGTCAGAACTGAAGTGCCCCCCAAAAAAATTGTATCCAACTTTTGGGGGTCACTTCAAACTTCGATAGGGATAATTTTCAATTTTGGGGACTTGTTAGACAGTCTCATTATCTGGTAGCAGTTTACACAGCACCGGATCGTTTTTGATACGCTCCAGTTCCTCCTGCACAATCTGCTTCACCTCTTCCTTGATGCGCCGGTAGTTCGCCTGCACCGTTTCCTTCATGCGGTCGTTGCCGTCCTCGTCCGTGAAGTTTGTAATGACGGGAATTTTCTTGTAGGCACTTTCTTCCCGTTTCACCTTTTCGGCATCCACCACAATCTCGCAATGAAAAATCTTCTGCTCGATACGCTCGTTGAAGTTGTCGGATACAGAACCGACAAACATTCCCTGCGTAAGCCCGGAAATCTTACTCGGTGGAATGAGCGCGTCCATCTGCGTGTTGATGGAGGTGGAAACATCCTGCCGGTTGATGGAGATGGACTGCCGTTTCTGCAACACCTTACCGAACCGCTCGGAGAGCGTCTTGGCTGTTTCCCCCACCACCTGACCGGAGAAAATATTGCCGACAGTGTTCATCACCACTTTCGCCTCTTTGTCCCCGTAGTCACGCACTAACTGGCTGAAATCCTGAAAGCCCAGACACACGGCAACCTTGTTGCTTCGGGCGGTAGCTATAAGATTGTCCAACCCTTTGAAGTATATTGTGGGCAACTCGTCGATGATGACCGATGACTTCAGCATCCCCTTCTTGTTGATGAGCTTCACGATACGGGAATTATACAGACCGAGTGCCGCACCGTAGATATTCTGACGGTCGGGATTGTTACCCACGCAGAGGATTTTCGGCTCTTCGGGATTGTTGATGTCCAGCGTAAACTCGCTGTCTGACATCACCCAGTAGAGCTGCGGTGAAATCATCCTCGAAAGCGGGATTTTTGCCGACGCTATCTGACCCATGAGCTGCTCCGCAGCCCCTCCAAGCCACGCATCCATGAACGGCGAAAGGTAGTTCTCCAGCTCCGGATAAGAGGTCAGTATCGGAAATATATCCTCGTAACGGCGGTTCAGAAACTCGATAGCATGGGGAAACGTGCAAAACTTCCCGTTCTGATAGATTTTGAGATACCAGATAATACTGGCAAACAGAATGATAGGTGACTCCACGAAGAAGTCGCCCTGCTTTTGCACCCACGTTTTATTGAGGTTGAGCATTATTGTGTAGGCACTCTCATAGGCATCCGTAATATCTTCCATAAAATCCGGGTGAATGGGATTGCACCGATGAGAGCGTCGCGGGTCGTCGAAGTTGATCACATAGAACTTCGGCTTTACCTTGTAGCCGTCCGGGTGGTTCAGCAAATGGTTGTAGGCAATAGTAGATAGGTCGGGATACTTGAAATCGTAGATGTATTGACTAAAGCCCTTTTCAATCTGTTGCTTGATAAAATTGTTTACCACGGCATAGGACTTGCCGCTGCCCGGCGTACCCAACACGATGGACGCACGGAAGGGATTAACTACATTGATCCAACCGTTGTTCCAGCGTTTCCTGTAATAGAAACGTGTCGGCAGATTGACCGAATACTCGCTTTCGATAAGCCTCGTTTCCTGCATGAAACTCTCGTTCTCGTTGTTGAAAACATCCTCCATCAAATTGTGTTTCAACAGGCGGCTCATCCACAGACCACCCATCAACAGGCAGACATAGCCCGTTCCAATGGTAAGGACATACAGTCCCGTCACCGCTTCAAGCGGCAGCGGCAGGGGCAGCAACCACCAGTTCAGGAAAAACAGCACGAACCCGACGGCAAATGCTGTCCAGATTCTCCCCCAAGTGATTTTCTCACCCTTGACACCCTTCGTACCCAGACAGGACAAGGCAAGCAAAAGGACGGAAAACAGCTTCGTGTAGAGAATGGAATGGAACAGCCCCGCCGTGCGGTCGAAGTTCAGAAGGATTTTGTCCACCACGCCGATGTTCACGCCCCACAGCCGGATGGCTTCGTAGCAGAACCAGTACACGTTCATGACCACTAAAATGATACTCACGGCACGCAGAAAATCCATGATTTTCGCCAATGCCCTCAAATCGTCTTCTTGTTGTGACATACATTGATTTTTTAATTGTTGATACTCTGATTACATACCCAAGCCCTTGCGTTTTTTCTTCTTTTTGCGCTTCATCGCCCGGATGAAAGCCTCTTCCTCGGCATCTACCGCCGGACCTTCGGGAGTGAGCAAGCCCATACCGCCCGATATATCTTCACTGTCGTAGGCGGTCTGCCCGTGTGCCTTGTCCGCAGCATCCACAGGGATGGATAGCGGTATCGGCGGTTGTCCGGCGTATGGCAGGGTGAAGTGTTCCTGCAAGGCATTCGCCGAAAGCTCCTTACCCATGCGCGAACCGTTCAGCACGCATCCCGTGCGGTGGTCGATGAAGGTAGCCCCATAGATGCGCCCTTCCTCTGTGTAGCGCAGTACGGTGTCGATGCCCTTCTCTTTGAGTTGGGATACAAATTTGTCCTTGTCATAAGTGCCTTGCAGCACGGAAAGGACGGTGCGTTTCGTCATGTCTGCCAGTTTCCTATCCTTGATTTCCGATTTGGAACGGACAAACTTCTTCTGTACGGCTTCATAGCCTGCGGACTTCCCGAAAAGCGAGGATTTGAACGGGTTGCCCACCTTGTTACCCTTGTCGTCCGTGACGGAATAGACCAGCCCGTGATACTCCCGTCCGCGCACGTTGCCCCTCGCTTCCTCCACCGTCATATTATATAAGGAAAGGAGCGCACGGTATTCGCCCATCGTCTGGAAACGGTACTGCCCATTCAGAGCCTTCACGGTGTTGCCTACCTGCTTCTTCACATCACCTGCCGATGCGGCCACCTTGCGCAACGGATTATCCAATCTCTGATTTTTACGTTCTGCCGGATGCAATCCGTACTTCTGTTCCAGTTCCCTGCGGATACGGTCGCTGCGGCGGTAGAGAAAATCCCGGTTGAGCCTTTTCCCGTTCTCGTCCACGTTGACCGTCACGATGTGCAGGTGGTGGCGGTCGATGTCCTCGTGCTTGAATACAAGATAAGGCTGGTTTCCGAAACCGAGTTTTTCCAGATACTCGCGGGCGATATTCTGCAACTCAATATCGGTCAGCACATCCTCCGGGTGCGGGTTGAGAGAGATATGCACCACCGGCTTCTCGATCTTCATCTGCGGTGGCAGGAAGGTGAGAAAACCCTCCATCGCCTTGCCTATGTCCACCGTTCCCGAACCGTCATTGTAGATGCGGTTGGTGGTGAGAAGCCGCCCCTGCGCCTCGTTAATCTTCTCCCCGTTGTAGGCAATCGCGCCGTACAACGAACTTCCTACACTGATTTTTGCGACCATTTTGCCTCCATTTCCCTTGAAAGTTCCACAATCCGGCGGCTCAGTTTCACGAGTTCGACGGTGTGTTGCTCTAATTTGTAGAGCAACGCCATCGCCTTTTTCTCTGAAAAATGCAGCCTCAGTTCCTTCACGACTTGGTTGTAATTCGTACCCACGGCACGGAATTGTGCATGAAAATCCGACAGTTTGGTGTAATAGTCCACCAACGTCTTGTCCACCTTCAGCACCTTGAACGGTTGCCCGAAGAAGTGCGCTTTGAGGAAAACAGACCGTGCATAGACACCCGATTTTCCGAACATGGCGAGGAAACGGTTGTGTTCCTCCTCGTTGAAACGGACGGTGTACCGGTACACCGCCGGATCAAGTTTGGGATTTCTCCCTGATTTGCTTTTCCTTTTCTCTTTCATATTACTTTGGATTTAGCGGATTGACGGCATAAGCCGCCGCTTCGGATTACAGCACCGCAGTTCTGAAAGGCTTCCCGACTTCGGAGGGAAAGCCCGCCCCCTGCAAGGGCAAGTGCTTTTCGTGGCTGCTCAAAATATTTTGAGCGGCTGAAAAGACATCTTGCTATGTTCCGGCGAACATAAAAATCCGTCGGGGACGGATTGGGGGAATGCCTTTCAAACTCCGGGCTGCGCCACCTGCGGCGAACCCTGCCGTTCGGGTGCAAAGTTACGCCCTTAAAGCGGTATCGGACAGAGGCTTGACCCGGACAGTCAGTGCCAACCGGCGCAACATGCCGCCACTTGCCGGGGAAGTGGTACGGATTCAAAAATATCCTTGTTTATTTGCAGCATGATTCAAGAAACGAACGATTTGAAGATATGAAAAATGAGGCTTTCAAATACCCGGCAAACCGCTTTGGCGGCTATTTGCCTGACCGGATACCCGAACCTTCGGATACCCGGCTTTCCAATGACGCGGTGATTCACGGATTCAATGACTTCATGACGCAATGTCGTCATTCACCAGTTATCCGAATCCCTGCCTCACCGTTGAAGCGGATACGTGACGAACCGGACAGGCGGAGATTCGCTGACGCGGATATACATGTCACCGATTCCGTATCGGAGCAGGAAAACAATTCATCAACCATTAAAACCAACAGAACCATGAGTAATGAAACATTCGTTGCATTCGCAACACAGAAAGGGGGCATCGGCAAATCCACCGTCACGGCACTTTCCGCCAACTACCTCCACAACGTGAAAGGACACAATGTCGCCGTCATGGACTGCGACGCCCCGCAACACAGCATACACGGGTTGCGTGAACGTGAAACGGGACTTATCGGCGGAAGCCTCTATTTCAAGGCACTCGCGTGTGACCACTTCCGCAAGATAAGGAAGAACGCCTACCCGGTCATCGCAAGCGACGCCCTTAACGCCCTCGATGATGCCGAAAGGATGCTTGCCGCAGAAGAGGTGAAACCCGACGTCGTGTTCTTCGACATGCCGGGAACCCTGAAAAGCAACGGCGTGGTCAAGACCCTCTCGCAGATGGACTACATCTTCGCGCCCATGAGTGCCGACCGTTTTGTCGTGGAAAGCACCCTGCAATTCGCCGTGATGTTCCGTGACAACCTCATGACGACGGGACAGGCGAAAACAAAAGGGCTGTACCTGTTCTGGACGATGGTGGACGGCAGGGAGAAGAACGGGCTTTACGACCTGTATGAGGATGTGATCGCCGAGATGGGGCTGCCGGTGCTGTCCACCCGCCTGCCCGACAGCAAGAAGTTCCGGCGCGACCTTTCGGAAGAGCGCAAGAGCGTGTTCCGCTCGACCATCTTCCCGATGGATGCGTCCCTGCTGAAAGGGAGCGGCATCCGTGAGTTCTCGGAAGAGATAAGCCGTATCATCAGACCTCAATAATCATGGGCAGCAGGAAAGTGAACACCGAAGGCATCGACGAGGAACTGTTGATAGCCTCCATCGGCAGACGCAGGCAGGACGGGATCCTGTACCACGCGCAGGAGCCGCCCGCGCCTGCTCCCGAAGAAGAAAGCGTCCCGGAAACGGAACCGCCGCCCGTGCAATCCACGGCAAAAGAAAAACCGCAGAGGGACACCGTCCGCCGCAAACGGCAGGAGGACGACTATTCCGGGCTGTTCCTCCGCCGCAACGAGATAAAGACGCGCCAGTGCGTCTATATCAGCCGCGATGTCCACAGCAAGATTCTCAAAATCGTGAACGACATCGCCGGACGTGAAATCTCGGTAGGCGGCTACGTGGACACCGTGCTGCGCCAACATCTGGAACAGCACAAGGAGAAAATAAACGAACTGTACAAGAAACAACGTGAAGACTTGATTTGAATATGGAAAAGAACCAGAAAAACAGAAGTCCGCAGCATGACGGCGGCGGTATGCTTGCCCAAGTGCAGGCGAGTGTGGAAATCCTCTCTCCCGTGCCGTTAGGCGGCAAATGCGGTGAGAAGGACTATGAACGGCTGTTCATCCGTGAAGCCGAAGTGAAGGCACGCGAGGGAAAGATGGCGTATGTGCGCCCGGAGTATCACGACCGCATCATGCGTATCACCCGTGTGATCGGGCATGACCGGCTGTCGCTGTCCGCCTACATCGACCATGTGCTTACGCACCACTTCAACCAGTGCGAGGAGGCGATAAAAAGCCTTTACGCCCGGAATTACGACGCAGTATTTTAATCCTCAAAAAGTAACAGACATGAAAGGAAAGAAGAATGATTATCGCGCCTTCCTGAAAAAATCAGGAATCAAGGCGAGAGAGGGAAAGCAAGTGTACATCAGTTTGGCAAACCACAGCGTGATAACCGAAATCACCTATTTATTAGGTAAGGGAAACCTGACCATCGCCGACTATCTGGACAATGTGCTTAACGAACATTTCCAGACACACCGTGCCGAAATCAACCGTATGTTGGATTCAGTCCCCAAAGTAGAGCTATGAACATGACTATGATTCTGCTGACCGTATCGGTCGGCTGCAACCTGTGGTTCCTGTTCCTGCTCCTTTATGACAGGATCATGGAAACCAGACTTGTCCGCTTCCTAAGAAGCATAGCCGGACTGTGGCGGTCGTTGGGCGGCACGGCTGCAAAGCCCGAAACGGCAAGGGTAACACCGCCCGCAGAGACCCCAGCGGACATCATCGGCAAGAGCCGTTTCAGGATGGCATCGACCCGGACAACCGCTGCCATACCGACGCAAGAAGCCGCCACTTCGGAAAAAGGCATTGAGCTGACGGAGGAAGAGGCTACTTTTGACGACGGAAACACGGAAACCGTATCCCGTCCCGCCCAAGTCCCGGAGGATAAACTCGACGAAACCTTCACGAGCCTCACGCCTTCGGAACTGGAGTTCGGGGAGGACGAGCCGGAGGAAGAAACGTCCGACGCACCGAGGGCATCCGGAAGCAGCTTCGACGAGATAGACGATGCGGTCAGAACCGCCAAGAACCCGGAAGCGACAACGACGGAACGGGAGCGGGCGGCAAAAGTCTTCACCGACATGGAAGGGACGGAGCTGTACGAGAAGCTGATGACCGGCTCGTCTGAAATGAGCATCCGCATCAAGGGGCTTATCGAAATCCGGCTGAAGAAACCGAAAAAGGATTTTGTAGTCCCGGACAATATTGAGGACTTCGACATCCGCAACTATGTATAACGAGTAAAAAAGAATGAAAATGAAAACGTAAGACGGCATCACCCACGCGCACGGCAGTACAAGGTACAGCCGGTCCGCAACGGACACACCCAAGTCCGTAGAAACAAACGGGCAATCCACTAAACCAAAGTAAAGTAACCGAGTATCAACTGCCCGACAAAGGACCATCCACTCTTTTGACGGCAAAAACAAGAACAGTTTATGAACAAGAACATCAGACAAAAGTTTATCCTCTCTGCGGCACTTATGATTGCCGCAACCGCCTCCGCCTTCGCACAGGGAAACGGCATCGCGGGCATCAACGAAGCCACCTCTATGGTGAGTTCGTACTTCGACCCCGGCACGAAACTCATCTACGCCATCGGCGCGGTAGTCGGGCTTATCGGGGGCGTGAAAGTATATGGGAAATTCTCGTCCGGCGACCCCGACACCTCCAAGACTGCCGCCTCGTGGTTCGGGGCGTGCATCTTCCTGATTGTCGCCGCCACCATCCTGCGCTCATTCTTCCTTTAATAAACGATGTATGGCTGAATACCCGATAAACAAGGGTATCGGCCGTCCGGTAGAATTCAAGGGCTTGAAGGCTCAGTACCTCTTCATCTTCTGCGGAGGTCTGCTGGCTCTCTTCGTCCTGTTCGTCATCCTCTACATGGTCGGCATCGACCAGTGGGTATGTATCGGCTTCGGCGTGGCATCGTCCTCCGTCCTCGTATGGCAGACCTTCGCGCTGAACGCCCGGTACGGCGAACACGGGCTTATGAAATTAGGGGCAACAAGGAGCCATCCCCGATACCTTATCAACCGGCGGCGGATCACCCGATTATTCAAACGGAAACGAAAGGAAGAAACGACATGAGGAATACATCCAAAATGACAACACTGGAAAACAAGTTCCCGCTATTGGCGGTGGAACAAGGCTGCATCATCTCCAAAGACGCCGACATCACGGTGGCTTTCGAGGTGGAGCTGCCGGAGCTTTACACCGTGACGGGCGCGGAGTACGAGGCGATACACGGCTGCTGGTGCAAGGCAATCAAGGTGCTGCCGGACTTCTCCGTCGTCCACAAGCAGGACTGGTTCATCAAGGAGAAGTACACGCCGGAACTTCACAAGGACGACATGAGCTTTTTAAGCCGCTCTTTCGAGCGTCACTTCAACGAGCGTCCGTACCTGAAGCACACGTGCTACCTCTACCTGACCAAGACGACGAAGGAGCGTAACCGGATGCAGAGCAATTTCAGCACGCTGTGCCGTGGGCATATCATCCCGAAGGAGCTGGACAAGGAAACCGCCGCGAAGTTCATGGAGGCTGCGGAACAGTTCGAGCGTATCATCAACGACAGCGGCTTTGTCAGGCTGCGCCGCCTCTCCACCGACGAGATTGTGGGGACGGACGGCAAAGCCGGACTGATAGAGCGTTACTTCTCGCTCATGCCCGAAGGCGACGCCACGTTGCAGGACATCGACCTCTCGGCACGGGAAATGCGCATCGGCGACAACCGCCTGTGCCTGCACACCCTGTCCGACGCGGAGGATCTGCCCGGCACGGTGGCTACCGACACCCGGTATGAGAAACTCTCCACCGACCGCTCGGACTGCCGCCTCTCCTTCGCATCCCCGGTGGGGCTGCTGCTCTCCTGCAACCACATCTACAACCAGTACGTGATTATCGACAACAGCGAGGAGAACCTCCAAAAATTCGAGAAGTCCGCAAGGAATATGCAGTCGCTCTCGCGCTATTCGAGGAGCAACAGCATCAACCGCGAGTGGATAGACCGCTACCTGAACGAGGCGCACTCCTACGGGCTGACCTCGGTGCGGGCGCACTTCAACGTCATGGCGTGGAGCGACGACGCGGAAGAGCTGAAACACATAAAGAACGACGTGGGCAGCCAGCTGGCAAGCATGGAGTGCGTGCCTCGCCACAACACCATCGACTGCCCGACACTCTATTGGGCGGCTATGCCCGGCAACGCGGCGGACTTTCCGGCGGAAGAGAGTTTCCATACCTTCATCGAACAGGCGGTGTGCCTCTTCACGGAGGAAACCAACTACCGCAGTTCGCTCTCGCCCTTCGGCATCAAGATGGTGGACAGGCTCACGGGAAAACCGCTGCACCTCGACATCAGTGACCTGCCGATGAAGCGGGGCATCACCACCAACCGTAACAAGTTCGTATTAGGTCCTTCGGGCAGTGGCAAGTCGTTCTTCATGAACCACCTCGTGCGACAATATTACGAGCAGGGCGCGCATGTGGTATTGGTGGACACGGGAAACTCCTATCAGGGATTGTGCGAGATGATACGGCGCAAGACGGGCGGCACGGACGGCGTGTATTTCACCTACACGGAGGAGAAGCCCATCAGCTTCAACCCGTTCTACACCGACGACTACGTGTTCGACGTGGAGAAGAAGGACAGCATCAAGACGCTGCTGCTGACGCTCTGGAAGTCGGAGGACGACAAGGTGACGAAAACCGAAAGCGGGGAATTGGGCAGTGCCGTGAGTGCCTACATCGAGCGCATCAGGGCAGACCGGAGCATCGTCCCCTCGTTCAACACCTTCTACGAGTACATGCGCGACGACTACCGCCGGGAACTGGCGGAGCGTGACATCAAGGTGGAGAAGGAGGACTTCAACATCGACAACATGCTCACCACCATGCGGCAGTATTACCGGGGCGGACGCTATGACTTCCTGCTCAACTCGGCGGAGAACATCGACCTGCTGGGCAAACGGTTCATCGTCTTCGAGATTGACTCCATCAAGGACAACCGCGAACTGTTCCCGGTAGTGACCATCATCATCATGGAAGCCTTCATCAACAAGATGCGGCGTCTGAAAGGGGTGCGGAAGCAGCTTATCGTGGAGGAGGCTTGGAAGGCTCTTTCTTCGGCAAATATGGCTGACTACCTGCGCTATATGTACAAGACGGTGCGTAAGTATTTCGGTGAGGCAATCGTGGTGACGCAGGAGGTGGACGACATCATTTCCTCGCCCGTCGTCAAGGAGAGCATCATCAACAACTCGGACTGTAAAATCCTGCTCGACCAGCGCAAGTACATGAACAAGTTCGACCAGATTCAGGCGTTGCTCGGACTGACGGAGAAGGAGAAGTCGCAGATACTCTCCATCAACATGGCGAACAACCCCTCACGGCTCTACAAGGAGGTGTGGATAGGCTTGGGCGGCACGCAGTCGGCGGTCTATGCCACCGAGGTCAGTGCTGAAGAGTATCTGGCGTACACCACCGAGGAAACGGAAAAGGTGGAGGTGTACCGTCTGGCAGAGCAATTGGGCGGTGACATCGAAGCCGCCATCCGGCAACTTGCCGAAAGGCGGAGAAACAAGCAATAAGTAATCAATAATCAGTAAAACAGATTTATCAACAAAAAAAGAAAAGCGTATGAGCATATCAAGAATGAAGATGCTGCAAGTCAGCAAGTGTTTAATCGGGCTGGCGGTCATGGTGCTGCAATCCTGCGACGTGGCGGAGAACCGCCGCGACCTGCTGTGCGGAAACTGGGAAAGCGTGGAGGGCAAACCCGACGTGCTTATCTACAAGGAGGGAGAAGCCTACAAGGTGACGGTTTTCAAGCGGAGCGGCATCCGCCGCAGGCTGAAGCCGGAAACCTACCTCTTGCAGGAGGAGAACGGCAACCTGTTCATGAACACGGGATTCCGCATCGACGTGGCGTATAACGAGGCTACCGACGTGCTGACCTTCTCACCCAACGGGGACTACGTGCGTGTGAAGCCGCAGCCGGAAACTCCGGCAGAAAAATAAGAACCGCTAAAATCCAAAGAAACATGAGAACAAGAATAACATTCGTCATCTGCCTGTGCCTGCTTTTCGCGGGCAGGGCTTCCGCCCAATGGGTCGTGAGCGATCCGGGCAATCTGGCGCAGGGCATCATCAACGCCTCGAAGAACATCATCCATACCTCGAAGACCGCCACGAACATGGTGAACAACTTTCAGGAAACGGTGAAAATCTACGAGCAGGGCAAGAAGTATTACGACGGTGCGCCCGTATAGGCGATATAATAAATATAGCATTGGCAAGCTATTAGGTAAGTGTTCCAATATTTACCTATCATCACCAGCTTATCTGCCCACGAAAGGACGGCAGGGAGTATAGCACGCTGGAAAGCCATAAGTCAATTAGTTATCAAATTGCAACTGAATGGTGAGATGAAACAGATAGATACGAGGATAAAATCCAAACTGATTGAATGATAGTCCAAGTGAACCCAGTATGTTTTATAGTGAAAGATAACTTAACTCGCTATACCGTAATACCTCTGTTGCGAGCGTCGTGTAGTAGAGGCAGGAACAAATTACGGCACAACCGCAGTAAGCGGTAACGGGCGGAAGTCATATCCGATAATCTATCATAGCCATGTTATTATATCGTAAACGGGGATTGCCTAAATCGGAACGCCGCAAGGCTATTAGGTACAGACCTATGAAAATCCGACAAGGCAACGGAGCTTCCGTAGTAGTCTGAGCAGGGGAAAGCCCTGTACATGGCGAAGGGAAGCAGCTAATAATTTTAATGCAAATAACGGAAAATGTGAGAGACATTATGAGAAGTCCAGAGTATGTATTAAACAGTCTAACGGAACACAGTGAAAATTTGAATTACAAGTTCGAACGCTTGTACCGTATCTTTTTCAATGAGGAAATGTATTACGTTGCCTACCAACGCATATATGCGAAACCGGGCAATATGACAGCAGGTGCAGATGGGAAAACCATTGACCAAATGAGCCTGAACCGAATTGAACAACTGATAACATCGTTGAAAGATGAGAGTTATCAGCCCCAACCCTCAAAACGGGTGTATATCCCAAAGAAAAATGGGAAAATGCGTCCATTAGGTGTACCAGCTTTTAACGATAAATTATTGCAGGAAGTGGTCAGAATGATATTGGAAGCCATCTATGAAAGACAGTTTGAAAAAACGTCGCATGGCTTCCGACCCCTAAGAAGCTGCCACACTGCCTTGTCTGATATTCAGAAGACATTTTCGGGCGTGAAATGGTTCGTAGAAGGTGATATTAAGGGATTTTTCGACAATATCAATCATGAGATACTGATAGGTATTCTGAAAGAACGTATCGCTGACGAAAGATTTATTCGCTTGATTAGAAAATTTCTGAATGCAGGATATATCGAAGACTGGAACTTTCATAACTCCTACAGCGGAACACCGCAAGGCGGAATTGTCAGCCCTATCTTGGCAAACATATACCTTGATAAGTTGGATAAATTCATGAAGGAATACACTGAAAAATTTGATAAGGGGAAAGAACGGAAAAGAACCAAACAGGCAGTATCACTTGAAGGCAAACGACACCGTATTCTGAAAAAGTTGAAAGTGGTAAAAGACAAAAATGAAAGGTCAGAATTGATAAGACAATATAAGGCTTATCAAAAAGAAGGTTTGCAGTATTCTGATGGTGACGAAATGGATATGAACTACAGAAAACTCAAATACGTGAGATATGCGGATGATTTTCTAATTGGAATCATTGGCAGTAAACAAGATGCTATCATCATCAAAGAGGACATAAAGAACTTCCTCTATGAAAAGTTGGCTCTTACACTGTCCGATGAGAAAACACTTATCACCCATGCTGAAAACGCTGCAAAATTTCTCGGATATGAGATTTTTGTAAGGAAATCCAATGACACCAAAAGAAGCAAATACGGAGTACTAAGACGTGTCTTCAATAAGAGGATACAATTGGCACTTGGAAAGGATACGTTTAAGAAAAAGTTGCTCGAATATCGTGTTTTAGAAATAAAGATACACAACGGCAAGGAGTATTGGAAAGCAAAATCCCGTCCCAAACTTTCAAACAACAATGACTTTGAGATACTTGACAGGTACAACAAGGAAATAAAGGGCATTTACAATTACTATTGTTTGGCTAATAATTGTAGTAGTCTGTCAAAACTTGGGTATATCATGAAATATAGTATGTACAAAACATTTGCGCAGAAATATCGGACAACGATGTCGCAAATCCGAAAAAAGTACACCAAGAATGGACTTTTTTCAGTTAGATACTATTTAAAGAACGGTACTGCCAAAGACTTGACCTTTTATCATGGTGGGTTCAAAAAGAAAAATCCAATGAACATTAAGGATTTAGACAACTTGCCCAAATTCACATATCATCCTACAAACACAAGTCTTATAGATAGGCTGAAAGCGGAAAAATGTGAATTATGTGGAGTAGTCGATAAGTTAGTGATGCACCATGTGAGAAAATTAAAAAATCTTCAAGGGAAAACTACCTGCGAAAAACAAATGATGGCTCGCAAACGAAAGACTATTGCCATATGTGGTAAGTGTTACAAAAAACTCAGTAACAATGAATAGATTGATATTATTAGTAGAAAGCCGGATACGCGGAGACGTGTACGTCCGGTTTGGGGGCGAGCTTCCGAAAACCCACCGTAGTAATACGGCAGGGCGTTGGATGCTTAGCCTACCCCTCAAATCGGTGAACAATCTGGTCAAGGACGCACGCAAGGTGCAGCAGACCATCCTGATGGTGGGCGACATCACGGACATCTACGTGACCAGCTTCCAGAAGATGCTGCGCGACGACAACTTCACGGTGGAGGAACTCGGAGCCATCGCCTTCGGCTACACGAAGCTGCTGGAGGAATCAAACGACGTGCTGACGGAGCTGAAGAACGTGGTGAACATCACCACGCTCTCCATGACGGACAAGGAGCGCATGGACGTGGTGGAACGCTGCCACTCCAAGATGAAGCGTTACCGCAACCTCGTGAGCTACTACACCAACAAGAACATCAGCGTGAGCTACCTGCGTGCGAAGAAGAAAAACGACCTCGACCGCATCATGGGGCTGTACGGCAGTATGAACGAAAGATACTGGTAGCCTATGGAGTTCGACAACCTTCACCAGATTCTCCGCTCGCTCTACGAGCAGATGATGCCGCTGTGCGCCGACATGGCGGGCGTGGCGAAAGGCATCGCCGGGCTGGGCGCGCTCTTCTATGTCGCTTACCGGGTATGGCAGTCGTTGGCGAGAGCCGAACCGATAGACGTCTTCCCGATGCTCCGCCCCTTTGCCGTCGGTCTGTGCATCATGTTCTTCCCTACGGTGGTGCTTGGCACGATAAACAGCGTCCTCTCGCCCGTCGTGCAGGGTACGGCGAAACTGCTCGAAACGCAGACTTTGGACATGAACAAGTACCGGGAGCAGAAGGACAGGCTGGAATACGAGGCGATGGTGCGCAATCCCGAAACCGCCTACCTCGTGTCCAACGAGGAGTTTGACAAGCAACTGGAGGAATTGGGCTGGTCGCCCTCCGACATGGTGACGATGGCGGGGATGTATATCGACCGGGGGATGTACAAGATGAAGAAGGGCATCCGCGACTTCTTCCGCGAGATACTGGAACTGATGTTCCAAGCCGCCGCCCTCGTGATAGACACCATCCGCACGTTCTTCCTCGTGGT
>NZ_DBLZAX010000026.1:0-21731 GCF_057607445.1 Xylanibacter sp.
GCATTGCTCCGAGGAGTTATTGACATACCATTCTTCCTCTTTAGGCTGACTAAAATTTATGCGTAATATTTTCTTTCCCCACTATTTATCGGGTGAGCCGAATTCAGATTGAACGCAGCAATAGGACGTGTTGCCGCCGGTACAGCTTTCGCTATATGCAAATATCCTTTCGGCCAACAAAGGCTGTGGGCGGCTTGAATATTCCGGATGCTGAGTAATATCTGAATACAGAAGATGTAAGTATACAGGCGTTGCATGTTTGCCATAAAACACTTCAGGTGCTTAGTTATATACTTTCAATATTAGTCATCTCTTAAACAATTTTTTACTATGAAAAGGATGCATTTTATTATTCTGTCATGCCTGTTGGCCCAGAGTGCTTTTTCTGCAGTGGACGGAGCCAAGGATGATGTCGGCGTTTTGTTGCCGCAAGTTGAAAAACCGGTAGTGTCTGTCTTGTCCGACAGTTATCCCATAACCCGTGCCGACAATCAGCCTGCATACAGTTATCCTGACGGACTGAGCCGTCTTGGCACATATTCTTCTGAGAATCAACCTGTGTGCAATTATCTTTCGCCCAACCGCCTTACCAACGGCAACTACTTCTTATGGGCACCTACAGGCAAGCCTGTTACATATAAAAGTAATGTGAGCGGCGCATCTGCCTATAATTGGTCTTTGCCTGGAACATCAGAAGAAACTTCCGCAACAGAAAGCGCAATTGCAACATACACTAAATTAGGTCATTACGCATTTCCTTCACTTGAAGTTACCGACGCATCTGGCAAAAAGAGCACGTATCAGGCCGAAGGCGAGCTGCTTGTGAGCGGTAAGGCCGAAATAAGCACGGCAAACTGCCGTAAATGGAACGAGACATATCAGCTTGGCTATCTGCCTTTAAACGGTGGTTCGGCTGGCTATCTCGGCGGAACCAACAGTGCTGGACTGAAGGGCTATGGCAACTTGTTCATGACGGCTCACGGTAATGCCCATATTACAGGCGTAAACGTATATTTCGCCTTTAAGCCTACAAAATATCCTGCCGATGCAAAGCTGATGCTTCGTGTATGGTACCCTATGGAGAGCGAGGGCAACATGGAGTTCACAGGTCTGCCGTTAGAGGTGGTTGAGTTGCCGGTGAGCGAAATTCGTGATGCTTATGAGGGCGAGTTTCCTATAAAGAACGTGGCAGTTGGCGAGTTCCGTTTTGAACAGCCCCTGCAGATATGGGACAAGCCTTTGTTCTTTGTTACCGTTGAAGGTTTTGGCGACGATCCGTCAGAGTCTGATATCGTTATGCTGACTGAAGTAATGGGGCAGGATATACCCGAGGAGCAGATGACCAGCATGCTTGCTCACAATTCTTTTGTAAACTATAACGACATGGGCTATAACATGCCGGTTAATTATTTCGGCGCTGCGCCGGGCGCTTCGTTTATGATCTGTCCTATTGTCGACAATAAGGACGGCGACGCCACAGACATAACTCCGGGTCTTGTCAGCGGCAGCGAAACAAGGCTGCAGGTCAGCTCGCTCAATCTTACAATAGGCAACGACGATGCAACATCTGTAAGCGTGGTAAATGCCGCCGGCATGAAGGTGTGTGAGCGTAATATGGTCAAGGGACAGGATGTTAGCCTTACACTGCCAGGGGCAGGACTTTATCTTGTGCAGGTGTTCCGCGACGGAAAGCAGATTGACGTCAAGAAAGTTCTGGTAAATAAATGACAAAAATAAGAAGGGAACATTTGTTCCAAATTTTGAATTAAATAATAATGCTTATGAAAAAGATTACACGTTCATTTGTAGTTGCGGGGCTATTGGCTCTGGCTACATCGGTTAATGCACAGGAGCATGTATGGAAATACGTTGCAACAGGTGACGCCTCTACCTATGCTATTCGTGACGACGGCACTCTGTGGAGCTGCGGTTGGAACGAGAAAGGACAGCTGGGTGCACCGGCTGTGTCGGAAAGAACAGCTGAGTGGCAGTGTGTAGGAACTGATACGGACTGGAAGAAAGTGATAGGTGGCAAAGCTTACGCCTTCTTCATAAAGGAAGACGGCTCTCTATGGGCAGCAGGTACATCAGAGAGCGGTGTGCAGGGAACCGGTGACGGAATGGACCATAAAGAACTTGTACGTGTAGGAACTGATAATGACTGGGCTGACGTTACGGCAAGTCATTTCTGGGGATACAGCGCTATCGGACTTAAGACAGACGGCACAATATGGGGCTGGGGCGAAAATACCAGTTCGCAGCTGGGTCTCGGTGACAGAAATACACGCACAACTCCGGTACAGATTGGAACTGATACAGACTGGAAACAAGTGTCTTTAGGAAGTTCTCACTGTGTAGCCTTGAAGACAGACGGCACAATATGGGGCTGGGGACAGAATAACTCAGGACAGTTAGGACTTGGCAATGCTACGAGCCAGTCTTCTCCGGTACAGATCGGAACTGCTAACGACTGGGTTTACGTCAAGGCTATCGACAACCGCACTTATGCGATAAAGGCTGATGGTACATTGTGGGCAACAGGTGACAACTATTCAAACCTGCTCGGCTTTAATCAGTCTGACGAGGAGCTTGTGTCGCTTTACTATGAGTTCACAAAGGTAACGACCGTTCCTGATGGTGTGCTTTCTGTATCAGGATGCGAGAACACTACGACCATTGCCATAGGAAAAGACGGTGTCATCACGGAGATTTATGCTATTGGCAGCAACAGTGACGGAGCTCTCGGCGACGGCAACGGCAAACTGCTTACAGCTACATCATCTTCAGACGAAATGCCGTTCTCGGCAAAACCTGTTAAGCCACTTCTGCCAGAAGGCGCAACTTACTCAATGCTGGCATCAGGACAGAGCTACTCATTCGTGCTTACTACAGACGGAAAATTCTATGCATGGGGACGAAACAAGGGTGGACAGCTTGGCGACGGCTCAGAGTTGGAACAGCTTCAGACCAGCTATCAGAAGAAACCTATTGAGATTGCATGTCCTGGCGGTGCTACTCCCGGCGGCGGTGACGAAGACGTTGTTACTGTACCTTCTGACGATATTCCAAGCGACCTTAAGAAGGCAACTGAAATCAAACTGACTGGAACATGGAACACAAGCAAATTTACTGAACTGGCTCAGGCTATAGGTACTACTGCTTTCGGAGCATCTAACACCACGCTCGTTTCTGTTGATATGTCAGAGGCTCTTATTGAAGAAGGTACAGACCTCTACGTTCAGGGCGGACTGGCAAAGAATGGTGCTTTTGTAAATTGCAAGGCTCTTGAGAAGGTGGCTATGCCGGCTGCTGCCGAGGCTGCAAACTTCAAGGACTTTACAAATGCGTTTATGAACTGCGAGAAACTCTCTGACATCGACTTGCAGAACTGTGCAGGCCTTACGAGTCTTAACAGCGCCTTCATGGGCTGTACATCTCTGACAAAGGTTAATCTGCTCAGCTCTAAGTTTCTCACCGGCGTTAGCAGCATGGCCAGCACATTCAAGAGCTGTACGGCTCTTACAGATGTCGTATTGCCCGAAGAGATAGCTTTCGCTTCAGCTACATTCAGCGACTGTACAGCTTTGGCAAACATCGACTGGACAAGCTATACAAAAGACAGCGCACCTATATTCTATTCAGGAATGTTCGACGGCATATCTGACCTTAAGGCCATCACTCTTACTGTAAATGAGGATGTTTATGATATCTTTGCAGCAGATGCTAACTGGAGCAAGCTTAATCTGGTGGCTAAGGGCTCAACCGGTATTAACGGTGTTGACAACGAAGCTTCTGTTCGTTTCGACGGCAACACTCTCTATACATCACAGCCGGTTAATGACGTATGTGTATATACCGTTTCTGGTTCACTCGTACGCAAGTGCGGTGTTGTGGCAGGCAGTCTTAATTTGTCTGATGTTGCCAACGGCGCTTACATCCTTGTCTACACTCAGAACGGACAGAAACATGCTGTTAAAGTTGTAAAGAGATAATTCAATATTCTGGGTTTATTACCAAAGAGGCTTTCTGCTGTATGCGGGAAGCCTCTTCCTTTTTTATGTATCTGTCTGTGCAGCCGTTGATGTTAATGGCTGGCACTAAAAAATCTTTGACAGTGCTGATTTGTACGACTCTGTTTGAAGTCGACCTAAATTAGGAAAGGACAATCCGTAAATCAACAGTAAATAATTTTCTTTAAAAACTCGTCACTCATCACATTCGTGCGTAACGTGTTGATATACATAGCGTTATGGTGTGATGAGTTGGTTTCGCAACTCGTCACACCATGGCCTTTGTGGCCTTTCCTGATTTTGGTAGACCTCGATGTGATGAGTTGCAAATTAAACTCGTCACACTGTAACATCTTGATTATTAGTGAATTAGGCGGCTTTGTGATGAGTGACGAGTTTTTAACAAAACTTTTTTACGGTATTACGCATTAACAGAATAACTTATTCAGCCAAAAAGCTGTGCTTTGGTCTTGCAAAAGGCCGTGTTTAAGGATACAAAAGCATACCTTTTGCGATGCAGTTTGCCGCCTTTTGTATTTTATTTATGGTATATTCTTATTTGCTTCAGCCGTAATCTCTTTCAGATTAGATGTTATAATCCGTCATCTTTTCAACTCATGTCAGTTGGGTCTGACTTTCAACCGAAAATGCAAATAATAATAGGCTTGGGCCGGACGGCGTTTATTCATCCTCGCCTTCCGGTTCTCTGTTAGAGAAGATGCTGAAGTTCACGCTGCCGTATGCCCTGTGCTCAATGAATCCGGGCACATCCTCAAAGCTGCTTGTAAGCGACGCCAGACTGTCAACCTGTGGCTCTACAAACATAGACTTCTGTAGCTTCGGCAATAATTGCGTGTATTCTCGCCGCTGATGTGATTTTCATGTCAATATTATCTTTTATGTTCTTTGCTTTTTTGTTTTTTTTCTAACTTTGCAAAATTTAACGACCGCTACAAGCAGATTCCAATGCGAGTCATTCTTATGTCGTGTGATTTGATTCGCGTGATTATAGACGATTTAGCGGTAGTCTGTATGATGAAGTAGGTAAGAGAACTGGTTTCCTGCTTTTTGCACCTGTAAAAAAACGTTTTGACATGAGAAAGAAAAACAAACACAATACCCCCGAACGTATTACCGAACTGTCGAAGTGCGAGATTTTTGTTTTCGGGAGCAACCTTGAAGGTCATCACTATGGCGGTGCGGCACGCACAGCGTATGAGAAATTCGGTGCGGAATGGGGCGTGGGCGACGGCCCTACGGGGCGGTGTTACGCCATTCCGACGATGTTCAGGAACATCGAAGACATAAGACCTTACGCCGATAAGTTTGTCGAATACGCAAAGGCGCATCCGCAAAACAGGTTCTTGCTTACGCGCGTGGGCTGTGGAATTGCAGGCTTCAAGGACATTGACATGGCAAAAATATTCGAGGACTGCATAAATGTACCAAACATAACGCGGCCTGAAGGGTGGGGGCCTTGGATGATAGTAAGCTTCCAACTCGAAATAAAACCACGACGGGAAACCGAAGAAGCGCCGCGTGTGATTTCCGACGATATACTGAAAAGCCTCTGCAAAAAGTACAGTTACCAGATTGGTGCAGGTATATTAGACTTCGTGCCTTACGTAGGGGTGAGGTATGTCATCGACCAGAACAAGTTCGGATACAAGCGTCTCGGCGACTTCTTTTTCCACAACGGGCAATTTTACGTGTGGGACACCGACGACAAATGGGCGGCCGAGCATGACCAAGAGGCTGTTCTCGAAACATTTGGTGACGAGTGTTTTAATCGCGGCTACGCACATAAAGTAATTTTCGCCGGCGTAAATACTAGATACTGGGACAGCCGTGGAGAATACATCTACACTGGAGACGTAATCGGAGTAAAGGAAAACGGCATGTCTAAACCTACCTGTATGGCGCTCGGAACATATAAATGGAGCAGGAAAGAAGATGAATACACCTTCATGCTTGACAACCATACGCTTGATCTTAAAGACTGCTTCCGCCAGAAATTTAATATGACCCGTGTCGGCACAGTGTTTTTCCGATTGGACAAGGACGCGCCTCCGGTAGACGTGGCAAGGCGCGCCCACTCATTCAACATGGCTCGCTCGGAAGAGAACCTCGTGCTTATGTCGACATACACGCCGAACTTCGACCAGGAATATTGGCACTATTTAGCACTCAAAATATTAGGTGCGGAATATAATTGGAACAAATAAAATTATTGGACATGGCAAAAAATAATCAGTCTGCCAAAGCGCGTATGGGCGCGATTGGCGAGAGTTTAGTTGTTGCGAAACTGATGCAACAAGGTTGGGACGCTTTCAATGCCAACTGCACAATCAAGAATTACAAGTCTATCGACATAATCTGCCTTAACAGCGATCTAAGTGAAGACGGAGATTTAAGATGGAAGCCCAAAACAGCTTTGGTACAAGTAAAAACTTGTAACCAAAAAAACATCCCTATTGGCTTTACGATGGAGCAGACCCAAGATATCAAGTATTTGGAAGATAATGTGAAAGGTCCTTATGTTCTCATATATCAAGAGGAGAAAGACGGGGTTTCTAAATACCGCTTTTTCGTCATTTCACGTAAGGATTTCATAAAACTCGCGTATGAACTACATCATTGGTACATACATGATTGGGAACGGGAAAAGCCTTTGGTCTTGTCTGCCCCAGCCGGATTTCCCATAAAGAACCTTATGGGGGAAGACGAAAAAGAGACTTCAAGGCATAAGGCATTCCACAATCCGTTCAAAGGTATTACATTCGAAGATAAGTGGGAAAACATTTGGAAAGAATAAAACACGAAGAGACCATGCTGTTTTGCCATGGTCTCTTCACCTTAGCATTTTCCAGAAGATAGCCGAATGATATGCCGTGGCAGTAAAACACTATTCTCTATCGCGGTGTATCAACTTGACACGCAACGGGTTATGCCATATTGTGACGGTGTGATAGTAAAATAAAAACATTTTATAAAAATACGCAGGCAATGCTATTCCTGCACTTCCGGCTGTCGGAACAGGCTGAAGTTCACGCTGCCGTATGCCCTGTGTTCAATGAATCCGGGCACATCCTCAAAACTGTTGTTCTTGCCGTGTTCGAATACGAAGATGCCGTTGGGCTTCAGCAGTCCGCGCTCAAGTATCAGCTTGGGCAGGGTGGGCAGTTCGGGCAGGGCGTAGGGTGGATCGGCAAAGATGAAGTCGAACTGCTGATGGCAGCTCTTTATGAAGCGGAACACATCGCCTCGCAGGGCGATGCATCTGTCGGTGCCGAGCTTCTTCAGGCATTGCTTTATGAAGGCATGATGGTCGCGGTCGGCCTCCACGCTTATCACGCTCTGACACCCTCTCGACACCAGTTCGAGCGATATGCTGCCCGTACCCGAGAAGAGGTCGAGCGCTATGGCGTCTTCAAGGTCGATGTATCCGTTAAGCACATTGAATATGTTTTCCTTGGCAAAGTCCGTTGTCGGTCTTGCCTTGAACGTGCGCGGTATGTCAAAGTGGCGTCCTTTATATATTCCTGTAATTATTCTCATTTCAGTTTATTCCTAATGTTGTTGTGGCTTTCTGTTGAGGCTTGCTGCCTGTCAGTGCTCCGTCTGGGGGCTTGTAATGATCTGCCTGCAGTTTCGCCTCATGCTGTTTCTGCGGCGTAGGCTTTCAGGCGTTACCGCTGTCCGTGTGCAGCCTGCGGCTCAGCTCTTCACGAAATATGTTATCAGGTCGTAAGGAATGTTCTTTATTGCCGTAATTGGAGCGCGGTTGAACTCGGCCTTCGGGTTTATCACGTATACGTTCTGTATGAAAGTGTGCAGCTCCTGTGTCAGCTCCTCCCTGGCGGGCAGTTCGCCTACGAGGTGCAGCTCGTCGCGCTTGTTGTCGAAGGTAAGCTGCTTCCATACGTTCAGTATGAAGTATACGGCGTCGGGTGCCAGGTCGGTGTCAAAGCTGTTTGTAAACTTAAATCTGTTCTGCTGAAAGCTGAACACGTCTATCCTCTTGTCGTGGAAATACGCATACAGCTTCATCCTTATGCCGGTGAAGCTGCGGCGGTAGAGATGATTCCACACCGGCTCGCACACGTGTGCAAACCTTACGTCGCCGAAGTGGTCGTCGATGACCAGCTTCAGGTCTTTGTTTATAGAGTATACGGCCACGGCGTTTAGCGAAGGCAGCACGCTCGACATCACCACTTCGCCCTCATGTCCGGTAACGGCATAGTGGTAGAGCATATCCTTCTGGCTGTCTTTAAACTCGTCTATGGGTATCATTATCACGGGCGAGTCGATCATCACCATTGCTCTCTGCCATCCGTTGTTCAGCAGGTCAATCTCCCTGAACGCCTCTCTGAGGTTAGCCGCCATGGATATGCCGCTCCTCACGGTATAAGGCTCAAAGGTTATACCCTCGGGATTTTCTGCGCTCAGGGCAGAGAACGACAGCGAGTGCCTGCCTATGCGTATGGTAAGCCTCGGCTTCTTTGTTATTATGTTATTCCCAGTTTCCTGCATTATCGTTAGGTGTGGTTATGTCTCCAATTTTCAGTCCGGGGTATCTCCCCGCGTTGTTAGCCTCTTCGATGAGGTTGGCTATGCTGTTCTCGTCGAGCCCCGACAGGTAGTCGTTATACATGGCTCCGCATTCCATAAGCGGTATCTGCCTGCCCGACTTGCTTATCTGTGTCGTTGCCGTAAGGTCGAATTTCTTTTTCCCGGCGAAGGGTATGTATTGCAGCGAGTCGGCCAGATAGCCTTCTCTGACCAGTATGTCGAAGCTTCCGCTGTAAGTGCCGTTGGCCCTGCGGTATTTCTCTTCGGCATATCTTATCTTCACCAGCCGCTCCTTCACCGCCTGCTCGCGTCCGGCCTGCTGCCGCTCAAATCTTATGGGCGAGCACACACTCATGACGCATGTTATGGCCAGCATGGCGGCTATGAGTGCCAGAATGTGATTGTTGCTGATTTTTATCATTGCCTTATTGACCTGCTATTTATGGCCGGCTGTGGTTAAGAACAATATTTTCTTAGTTCACATGGCATAAAATATCAATTATTTTATGTAAGTTTGCATTATGCTTTCGCATTCTGTGCATTTGCAAAATTACACTAAATAATTCGTAAAATCAAACCTTTGGCATAAAAACTGATGATTGTTGAAGAACTGGCAACTCAGATAATGCAGACTTTCGGCTTTGTGCCCACTGCCGACCAGGCAAAGGCCACGGCCGTGTTCAGCCGTTTTCTGCTCGACCGCGACGGCAGCTCGGTGATGATTATGCGCGGCTCTGCCGGTACGGGCAAGACGTCGCTTGCCGCAGCCATCGTAAAGACGCTTGTAAAGTTGCGCCAGAGGGTGATCCTGCTTGCCCCCACGGGACGTGCCGCCAAGGTGTTTTCGGTCAATGCCGGGCGTCCGGCCTTCACCATACATCGCCGCATATACCGTCAGAAGACCTTTGCGGGCGAGTCGACGGGCTTCAGTCTTAACGACAACATGTATCACGACACGCTTTTCATTGTGGATGAGGCGTCGATGATAGCCAACGGCGGGGGCGGCGAGGGCGCAGTATTCGGCACGGGCTGCCTGCTCGACGATATGGTTAGCTTCGTCTACGGCGGCCGCAACTGCCGCATGATGATCATTGGCGACATGGCACAGCTGCCGCCGGTGGGCGAGGAAGAGTCGCCAGCGCTGATGGCTGATTTTATGGCGGGCTACGGACTGAAGGTTTATCAGTGCGACCTTAACGAGATTCTGCGACAGGCATCAGGTTCCGGCATTCTTTATAATGCCACGGAGATACGCAGCATGATAACCCACGACGAGATTACGCGTCTTCCTAAAATTACTTTTTCAGGCTTTGCCGACATACGCATGGTGCCGGGCGGCGAACTCATTGAGCAGCTCAACAGCAGCTACGCCGAAGTGGGCACCGACGAGACCATCGTGATAACGCGCAGCAACAAGCGCGCCAATGCCTACAACGCCGGCATACGCGGCATGGTGTTGGGCCGTGAGGAAGAACTGACTACGGGCGACATGCTCATGGTGGTGAGAAACAACTACTACTGGACCGAGAAGGCTGCCGCCGAGGAAAAGGTTCTTGAGGACAGCAGCACGGGCAACGGCGACGGACGTAAAGCCGAAAGTCAGGCGTTGCCGTTTATTGCCAATGGCGACAGGGCCATGGTGGTAAGGGTTAGAAACCTGCGCGAGTTCTACGGTCTTCATTTTGCCGACGTGTGGCTTCAGTTCCCCGATTACGACAATTATGAAATAATGGTAACCGCCGTAACCGACAGTCTTATGGCTGAGGCTCCGGCTCTTACGCGCGAACAGAGCGAGCGGCTCTTCAACGGAGTTATGGAAGACTATCAGGATGTGCCTTTGAAAGCCGACCGCCTGAAGAAGGTAAGGCAAGACCCTTGTTACAATGCCTTGCAGATAAAATATGCCTATGCCGTTACCTGCCACAAGGCGCAGGGCGGACAGTGGGCGCACATATATGTTGACCAGGGCTACATGACCGACGACATGCTCTCGCCCGACTATATCCACTGGCTCTACACAGCCTTCACGCGTGCCACAGAGAAACTCTTTCTCGTAAACTGGCCCAAGACGCAGACGGAAGGGTGACATTAATTATATTATTCTGCATTCATTACTTCACATAGTGTAATTAGTCTTTTTCAAGTAAAAAAATAAATAGTTATAATGACATCATTCTTATCTTTTATAGCAGGATTTCTTATTGCCGTAGTGGCAATGATGATAGTGTCGCAGCGCAACGCTGCAGCTCAAAAAGAAAACAACGCACGCTTGTCTAACGAGGCCGCCGCAAGCCGCCGTGAGGCCGACATGTTGCGTTCGCAGTTGGGCGATGCGCGTGAGGATGCCGAACGGCGGCTGACCGAATTGCGCCGCCAGTATGAACGGCTCATGGCTGATGCCGAGCGCAAGCATGCCGAAGAGAGGGCAGGGCGCGAGATGCTTATGGAGAAACAGTTCGCGGAGAGATTGCAGCTCTTGCAGGAACAGCTGCGCACAACAACCGAGAAACTCCTTAAGCAGCGGGCTGACGAACTGGACAAGAGCAACCGCAGCCAGATGGACTCGATAATAGCTCCGCTGAAAGCCGTAATGACAGAGATGAAAAAGTCGATGGACGACAACCGCGAGTCGTTCACACGCAGCACGGCATCGCTCGGCGAACAGATAAGGCAGATGCATGCCACAACGGCATCGCTCGGCGCTGAGGCCGAAAAGCTGTTGCGTGCGCTTCAGACAGGTCCTAAGATTCAGGGCGACTTCGGCGAGATGAAGCTCAACGACCTGCTCGACAAGTTCGGGTTTACTAAGGGCGTTGAGTATGACGTGCAGTACACCATGCGCGACGCCAAAGGCAACGTGATACACAACGACGACACCAACGACATGATGCGCCCCGACGTAGTGCTGCATTATCCCGACCATAAGGACGTGATAATCGACTCGAAGGCGTCGCTTACTGCCTTTATTAATTATGTAAACGCCGAGACCGACGACGAGCGCCGCAAGGCTCTCGACGAGCATGTTAAGAGCGTTCGCCGCCATGTAGACGAGCTTTCGGCAAAGAACTACGCCAAATACTCAATGGAGGGCGGCACCACTCTCGACTTTGTCATCATGTTCGTGCCGCAGGAGGCAGCCATGCAGCTTGCCGTGTCTGCCGACCCGTCGCTCTGGAACTATGCCTTTGAGCGCAAGGTGGTCATCACCGGTGAGCAGAATCTCTTCTCGTTGTTGCGCCTCTTGCAGATAGCGTGGACACAGCAGCGCCAGGCCGATAACCAGGAACTCGTGTTCGGACTTGCCGACACGCTCATCGAGCGCGTAGGGTTGTTTGTTGAACGTTTCGAGAAGATAGGCAAGAACATCGAAACCGTGCAGAAGTCGTTTGATGATGCGCGCAAGGCCATAAAAGGCAATCAGAGCTTCATCGTGTCGGCACGCAAGCTCGTTGAGATGGGCGCGAAGGAGAATCCGCGCCGTCCGCTGCCAGACATATCGCCCGACGACGACTCTCAGGCCTGACGCCGTCCGTGAGCAGTCGCCGCGTGGCTTCCTTCTTGTGGCGTATTGTGTTGTAACGGCATTGTAACACGTCTGTAATAAATATGAATACAGTTATCATTACTTTTGCAACGGTTATTATAAAAAACAGAATGACTTATGGATAATAATTATCGAATACTGGTGGTTGACGACGAACAAGACCTTTGTGAGATTTTGAAGTTTAACCTTGAGACAGACGGCTATACCGTTGAGATGGCAAACTCGGCCGAGGAGGCTCTCGAGATGAACATCGAGAGTTTCAACCTTCTGCTGCTCGACGTTATGATGGGCGGCATGTCGGGCTTCGCGCTGGCTAAGCAGCTCAAGGCCGAACCTGCCACAAAAGACATCCCAATAATATTCCTCACGGCGCGTGACACTGAAAACGACACCGTTACAGGCTTCAATCTCGGTGCCGACGATTATATCTCGAAGCCATTCTCTATACGTGAGGTGCTGGTAAGAGTGCGCGCCGTGCTGCGCCGTACAGCCGAGCACAACGGTGTGCCGCAGTCGAACGTGATAAGTTATCAGGGACTCGAGCTTAACCTCGACAAAAAGACCGTAAGCATAGACGGCGAGGACATTCCGTTCACCAAGACTGAGTTTGAGATTCTTCACCTTCTGCTCGACGAGAAGGGCCGTGTGTTCTCCCGTCAGGAACTTATCGACCGCATTTGGCCCAAGGATGTGCTCGTGCTCGACCGCACTGTCGACGTAAACATAACGCGCCTCCGCAAGAAGATAGGGCGCTTCTCAAAGTGCATCGTAACACGCCTCGGCTTCGGCTATTACTTCGACGCCTGATGCGTTTTTACTAAAAATATAAATAAAGCAACCTAAATGAAAATGTGCAGAACATCTGTTGGCACGCGTCTTTACATCAGCGTGCTGTCCGTATTTGTGGTCTTCGCTGTGGCCTTCATCATATTTCAGCACGCACGTGAGCGTGAGTATAAAATCAACACGCTCAACACGCGCCTGCAGGATTACAACGAGCGTATGATGGAGTCGCTGCGCTATCTTGACGACAGGTCGGACAAGACGCTCGACGGCTACGTGGCCAACCATTACATTCATGGTCTGCGCGTTACGCTTATCGACCGCAGCGGAAAGGTTGTCTATGACAATGTATATAAGAACTATAAGAAGATGGGCAACCATCTTTCGCGAAGGGAGGTCAGAGAGGCACTCAAGGACGGCAGCGGCTACGACTTCAGCCGCGTAAGCTCCACTCTCAATCAAGACTATTTCTATTCTGCCACTTATGTTCCGCAGTGCTCGCTCATTGTGCGCAGTGCCTTGCCCTACGACAACAGTCTTGCCAAGACTCTGCGTGCCGACCAGCATTATCTGTGGTTCTCGCTCGTGGCCATGCTTGTGCTTGTCTTTATCCTTTACCGCTTTGTGAGCCGTCTGGGCGACAACATCACCAAGCTGCGCCTCTTTGCGAGCCGTGCCGACCACAACGAGAGTCTCGACACCGAAGACCTTGTTGACTTTCCCGGCGACGAACTCGGCGAGATTGCAGAGCGTATAATAAAGATATACAAGCGCCTGCAGAAAACCAAGGAGGAACAGAACATCCTGAAGCGCCAGCTGACGCAGAACATCGCCCACGAACTGAAGACGCCCGTTGCAAGCATTCAGGGTTATCTTGAGACAATACTCGAAAATCCCAACATCAACGAGGCCACCAAGGAGCAGTTCTTGCAGCGTTGCTATGCACAGTCGCAGCGCCTCACATCTCTGCTTCATGACATTTCTACGCTCAACAGGCTCGACGATGCTCCCGAGATGGTCGACTTCGATGTGGTTGACGTCAGCCAGATGGTGTCTAATATTGTCAACGACACGGCGCTGCAGCTGTCAGAACGCAAGATGACGTTCAGCAACATGCTGCCTGACGGCATCAAGGTTAAGGGCAACCAGTCGCTGCTTTACAGCGTGTTCCGCAACCTGACAGACAACGCCATAGCCTATGCCGGCGAAGGCACCACCATAACTCTTTCAGCCGTTAATGACAACGACTGCTGGCGTTTCACCTTCAGCGACAATGGTGTCGGTGTTCCTCACGAGCATCTGGCACGCATCTTTGAGCGTTTCTATCGTGTAGACAAGGGCCGCAGCCGCAAGATGGGCGGCACAGGTCTTGGTCTTGCCATTGTAAAGAACGCCGTGCTGTTGCATGGCGGAACAATTAAGGTTAGCAACAACCTCACAGGCGGTCTCCGCTTCGACTTCACATTGAGAAAATAAATTTAAGCGAAGAGCAATTAATATTCTTGTGGATTATTATTTGGAGTTAAAGGAGCATGTTTAAGTGAAGAACGAAGAGTGAAGAGTGAAAAATCCAAATGCCAAGTAGCAAATTATACCCACGAGGCATTTGACTTTAACTACTTTAACTCCTTTAACTTCTTTAACTACTATAACTTAACTCCCAATAATAATCCACAAGAGTATCGGATTCTTCACTTTTTCCCTTTTCATTTTTCACTTAATAACGTTTCTTTATTTGTAAATATTTCTGATGTTTTCCGTCCGTTTGACGCTCTCAGAATAGCGATGCTCATCGCAAGTCTGTGATTTGGCGTGAAAAACGGCAAAATTCAGGCGTTATGGTTAAGTCGCTGTCATTCAGCATTTTATGCCGTTTCAAGTTCAAAACTTCAATAGTTAAAAAATATTACTCTGCCGTTTACGCTCCAAAAGTGGCCGACTTATACTCTCAAAACCACCCTTTAATCACTCTAAAACCATGCTTTTACAGCTCAAAATCCATGTATTTTACCTCGTTATCCATCCTGATAAGCAAACGAATGTTAACCATTTAGCATTTTCGCGCCATGCAATTAACATCCGTTATCTTTTTATTTTCCAGATTGAAAAATTATTTTGTCCTAAGTTTTTACTTAAAGCAAGAACTGCTGATAAAAGGCAAACCAAAGAATTTGCGGCTTGGAACGAAAAGAAACAACAAGACTATTGTTCTGTCGGATATGCTATCCGACAGCATAAAGTATCAGGATCTTTGATCCGAGATTCATACCTTAATAGCTATTTTTTTGATTAGAAATTCATATCTAAAATAAAAATAGGAAGTAAGCGGATTAAAATCCTTATACTTAATTCCGGCAGATTGCAAATCAGCCGGCACATTAGCTTTGTTGGTTCTAATCGATTGTACAAGTGGCGCATTAGTCTTGTAACGATAAAAAGTCAGGAAACAACAATAAGAATCAAAATGCAAAGTAAGTTGATTATACCCACAAGAAACTACAAAAATGTCAAGAAGCAACAGGACTATTGTTCTGTCGGATATGCTATCCGACAGCATAAAGTATCAGGATCTGTGATCCGCAACTCATACCTATTAATAAAAATAGGAAGCAAGCGGATTGAAAATCCTTATATTAAATTCCGGCAGATTACAAATCAGCCGGCACATTAGTCTTGTTGATTCATATCAGTTGCACATGGAATGCCACGTAAGTAGACAATACCCACAAGACATTTGACTTTAACTCCTAGCCAACTTGTTGGCGATAACTACTTTAACTACTTCCACATCGTTAAGACATTTGACTTTAACTCCTTTAACTACTTTAACTCCTTTAACTACTCAAAAAAAATATTATCTTTGCATCTCGAATACCATTTAAAACGATGAAAAGAATTATAACCAACATAACGGGCGGCCTTTTATTGGCCGTATCTATAGTGCCAACACTATTATCTGTTGTATCTTGCGGACAGCAGGCGGCAGACAGAGATATTGCTGCGGCAGACAGTCTGAGCGAGGCGGCACCGCAAAGGGCGATGACGCTTATTGACAGTCTGGAGGGAGAAAGCGCCATGAACAAAAGCCGGCACATGAAGCTGTTGCTGCTAAAGGCTAAAGTAAGAAACAAGCTCGCAATGCCCATGAGCACCGACTCGCTGAAAGACATTGCCGACTATTTTGACAAGCACGGAGATTCTAACGAACGTATGTTCGCATACTATATCATTGGATGCATATATCAAAGAAGTCAGGATGCCCCCATGGCATTGCAGTATTTTCATGAAGCGGCAGCAAAGGCAGACACCACTGACAGCAGCTGCGACTTTCTTACACTGCACAGAATACACGTATGGTCGGCAGAGATTTTAAAAAATCAGCGTGCCATAAGCGACGCTTTCCACGAAAATAGCCTGGCGTTTAAATACGCAATGAAGGCAAAAGACACTTTAAGTGCTATTATTACATACGAACAGAAGGCAAATATTTATTCTAAACAGTATTTAATAGACTCAGTCATCAGCATACGCGAAAAGCTGTATGGACTTTACTCCAAATACGGATATAAAAGAGAAGCAGCCTACTCTTTAGGGCCACTTATTGACATTTACGCAAAAAACGGAAACATATCAAAAGCCAAGCATGCCTTGGATGTATATGAAAAAATGAGCGGAAGATTTGATAAATATGGCAACATAAAAAAAGGCCTGGAAGTGCATTATGCAATTAAAGGATATTATTATCTTAGCATTAACGACGCATTGACCCAGACTTTCAAAACATCTAAACAACCGCCTTTATTCACGGAAAAGCAATATATCAAAGGCAAGGGTTTGGTAACATTGCACAAAGATGTTTCAGTAGACAAGATAAACCGTGATTGGCTGTCAATCATTATAATGAAGTAACATCAAAAACAAGAAAAAAATGAAAATAAAAGTATTACTATCATTTATTAGTTTACTGGCTTTCCTCCCATTACAGTCCCAAGACATTGATTTCCCCTTATCGCAATCGGAAATAGAGAAGTATGAAAGCCGCGTTCGTATACAACGACTTCCCGATGTTAATATCACCCATGCTGATGCTTATCGAATTAAAACACAGCAACCCGTTTATTCACCGCAGACAAAACGAATTGTGGTTGATGTAATCAATGTGAACGGACCAACGGCAGAACTGGCATACCATCATCTGAAACAATGGAAAAACGGACAATGGGTCAGTTTCCCCTTTATAGACAATTTCGGCTTTGCTGGCGTAGGCAGGAATTTATCCAAAGGTGACACGTTACCCGAATATATTCACGTGTCTGAATTCAAATATCCATTAAAGCCGAATAAGTATCAAGTGAATTTTTATGTGTTAGCCAACATATACACTTATTGTGAGCTGACAAACGGAAACATCATGCCTGTAAAGGAGACAGAAATGGATGGGGCTTTTATTTTCAAGGTTTTGCCATCAGCTAATGACTCTATTCGCATTCTGTTTGAGAACCATTCGAATCTGGATGTTCAACCCGTTTTCTTGCCAAGTGTAGGTACAGATGAATTGTATATGGCGCATCCGTTTGCCCGTTCCGGTTGGACTGGAGAAGCAGACTATATGCGAAGTTGTGCCTGCTTGAAAGGCGGAGAAGCGATGTTATTCACCATTCCAGTTTCATGGGATGTAAACAAAATAATAGACAAGAACTATAAAAAGCAATTCATGGCTGGAAGATTATTGCCGGGAAAATATAAAATAGGCCTGCAATTGGAAATTTATATGGATACGGAATTTGAAGTAAAATGATAGAACTATGAAACAGAAAGTCTTATTGTTAGCTATTTGCTTGCTGGCTATTCTTTCTCTGCAAGCGCAAACCAATGAACGGTACATTGAAGTGACGGGTACATCGGAAATAGAAATCGTACCTGACAAAATCCATTATCTGATTGAAATCCGTGAATACTTTGAAGAAGAGTTTGACGGGAAATCGAAGCCTGAAGAATATCGCACCAAAGTGCCTTTGTCAGAGATAGAACAAGGATTGAGAGAAGCCCTTGCGAAAGCTGGCATTCCGCAAAATGCCATCCGGACACAGGAAATAGGTGACTATTGGCGGCAGCAAGGGCAGGACTTCTTGGTCTCCAAGAAATTCGACATTACGCTGACCGACTTCAATCAGATAAACGAAATCCTCAAGCGTATCGACACAAAAGGTATCCACACCATGCGTATCGGTGAATTGGAGAACAAGGACATGCTTGCCTATCACCAAAAGGGAAAGATTGAGGCATTGAAGGCCGCCCAAAGGAAAGCGACTTATCTGGTAGAAGCACTGGGCAAAAAATTGGGTGATGTGATACGCATTGTGGAGGAAGGGAATAGTAATGCTTTCCCGTTTGCGCAAAGCAATGTCTTGTCATCCGATGCTGCCTCATTCGACAACTTCCGTACCATCAAGAAGAACTACTCCATGCTGGTACGTTTTGAAATCATAGATTAAATGTAAGGCGGACGAAAGAAAAATGCCATATCCTTCTTTTCGTCCGCTTTATTTGTGTACATTTGCATCGAATAAGAGTTGTTTGACGGAAATACACCGCAAATCGCAGAATTTGCGACCGTTGCCAAGTCATTACCTCACCATTTGAGAAAAGCTCATAAATAGCTTATTTCTAATCCATTCCTATTTTAATATCGAATTTTATTATAAAATTTCCGTTGTTTTGCGAAAGTAACGGCGCAGGGCGATCCGGCAAACTTGCAAGGTTGCCATGTAAAACGTTATTGATGATGCAACAAAAAACCGGAGATGTGTATAAAATAAAAACAAAACATAAGATTTTTAAGAATATCGTTAATTGCAAAATTTTAATGTTATGAAAAGATTCCAGTGGTACAAGAAGTCTTATTTTTTCTTTTCCAAGCATACATACTGTCTAAAAATTAGACACCACTGTCCAAATTTTAGACATATATAAAAATGGGATATCAGCCTATCTCCCTAATATACAACAAAATACATTTTATGGCATGGTTTTGGCAGTTATAATATTGTACAAATTATAAAATCAGCCGGTACATTAGCCTTGTTGCTACATATCCAGTTGCACAGAAAGTATATCGTTAATTACAAAATTTTAATATTATGAAAAGATTCTTGTTAATACTCTTATTTCTTAACGCCATTGTCTGCACCTATTCACAGATTTCCTTTTCAGGAAAGATTAATACAGAAACGGGTGCGCCTCTTAAAGATGTGCAGATAATGCTGCTGAAGAACGACACTATCGTAGCGCTGGCGTCTACTGACGCCAAAGGCAGATTTGCCTTAAAGAACCTGAGTCCTGATACATATAACATAGAGCTGTCAGCCTTGGGATATTCATCGGTAAACAAAGAAATAAGCATGACCGAGGATTTGAGCGAAGACTTTGTGCTGCGTGAGAAAGACATACAGCTCGACTCAGTGCTGGTTACTACCGAACGTCCCCGGGTGACCACGGCAACAGGCCATATATATTACCTGTCTAAGAAAGCGCGTGAAAGCGGAAATCCGTATAAGGCGTTGCAGGAAGTACCCGACATTATCAGTAATTATATAACAGAGACGGTGAAGTCAATGGACGGAAAACAGCTGCTGGTGCTTGTTGACGGAATAAAAGTTAATTCAGGAATTACGACAATAGACCCGAAGAGGATTGACTATGTGGAGATAAAAGATGTAGTGAATGCGAAATATATGCGTGAGGGCGTGCAGAAGATATTGGACATACGCCTGAAACCGCAAAAGACCTTGTATCAGTTTTACGAGTATGGCCTGCGCAATGATTTTCCGCACTATTGGGGTTCAACGTGGGGAAAAATTGAGATTGGCAACAGCAAATTTTCAGTCTATGCCGACTTCGGCCCTGAATACACACACGACCAGAAATCAGAAAACGGCATCTGGACTAAAAGCAACAGCTATATAAAGGACATAAACGAAAAGACGCTGTCAAGCAGCAAGACGCTTGACTATACCTTGATGCTGAAATACAAGCCGACTGAAAAAGACTATCTCGCAGCTTATTTTCAGGGAAACAACAACAGCGCGCACGCTGAGACGGAGGGCAGCGGAACGTTCGTTGACCTTGTTAACGGAAATTCGGGCAATGACGTCATGACTTCCGACTATAAGTCGAAAAGTCTGTCAAGGGTATACTCAGGCACACTGTTCTACAGACATACGATAAACGACAAGATGATGCTTGAGAATTATCTTACGGGCACGTATAATTATAATAATCTGAGAAACAACACAACCGACATATATCCGGCAGAGACATGGAAGGACATGACGGACTTCAGCACACGCAAGAACACTGTGTCGCAGACGAGCGAATTTACATGGGACGTAAACGACAAGACATCGCTGACGTTTGGAAATGCGACAACTTACATAAACGACAAGCTCAGCGAAAAATACGGCATGCTTCCCGTCTACCGTCATAATGAATGGAGCGAGTTTCTGTATGCATCGGCAAACGGAATGATAAAGAATTTTATGTATATGGTTTCGCTCGGATATGAGGGCATCTGGCGCAAGTCTGCCGGAGTGTCAGACCATTATTATCGCCCTTATGTGTCGTCAGCGTTTACATGGAACATGAAAAAGGCAGGAAGCCTGCAACTGGGCTATACGCTGAACAGCGCCGCGCCCGACGTGGCTATGCTGAATCCGTATGACACGTCGACCGACTCGCTTCGCCGTAACGTTGGCAATCCTTACCTAAAGCCACAGGAAACTCACGGCGTTTCGCTGAGATACTCGTACTATAAAAACGGATTTTACGCAGGAGCCTATTTTAACTACTGCTATATAACGGACAGATACGAGAATATAGGTTTTGTTGACGACAACGGTGTCTATACGTCAACATTTGAAAACCTTGGCCACTATTCAAATATCAATCTGTCGGCCCTGTTTAACTACAGATATAAAAACACCACCGTAGGTACGACACTGACGCATTTTGTAGAATATTATCCAGAACAAGATGCCAAGAAGAGCTTTATGGGCAACCTCTTTCTGTTTCAGACTTTAGGCAAATGGGGCTTTTACGGTTCTGTGGCCTATACCAATTACACGTACACGAACGTGTCGGCACAGCACAACCTTACGCCTACGACAAGCAATATCTTTGTGTCGTATAACATCACGCCAAATATATCGCTGTCGGTCGGTTCAGAGTTTCTTACAAAGGACCTCAAGTCGAAGATGCGTGTACGCGACAAAGAGTATGAAATGTCAATCTTAAACAAGAAAGACGTCTTTCATCCTTATATATTGTTCAGATGGACAATAAGAAAGAACCAGAAGAAGAGAATAGACCTGGACAACAATATCGTGAAGGACATACAGGATGACATCAACTTGATGAACCGTAAATATTAGTTTGATTTTCGGGTGGTGTAATATAAATGAAATAAATTTAAACTCAAACGTCAATACGACTCGATGCAGTGCGGCATAGCATGCAGTGCATGATATGCCGCCACTACGGCGCAGGCCCAACCGGCATCATTGCAAGTTTTTCATGAAAAAACGTTGTTTATGATGTCACAAAGGGCAATGTGTGTACGTCTAATAACCGAAGACTTAAGATATTTAACCATATCCTTTCTGACTTAAAAGGGCATGGGCTATGTAAAACCAAAAAATATATAATATGAGATTTCTGCTTTTTATAATTTTCGCCTTGATATCTGTAGGTTCGGGCGCTCAGGAAAACAAGTATGGCATGACTGGCCGTGTTGTAGACAAAGAAGGCATGGCTGTGATGCGTGC
>NZ_DBLZAX010000027.1:0-20616 GCF_057607445.1 Xylanibacter sp.
TTGGATGGCAGCATGAAGCTTACCAAAGACTCTAACATTGAATTTTCCATGATGCAAAGATAAGATTTTTTTTCTTTCCCCACTATTTATCGGGTGAGCCCAAATAATCAGCTGCCATGCAACCAACCATCAAGTTACGTTTTCTGTTTACAAAAAGCGGTGTGAACTCACTCCCCCACGCTTTCCGAGAGTAAGGTTCTGGCAAAACCCGATAATAAAGAAAACATGAAAGAGGAATCCACACCAATAGCATGGTGTGAACTCGCTCAGACAATCATTCATTACTATCAGGATTGAACTGCCAGATTCTACTCCCTGAACGTCACTGTCTGTGCGTGTACACAAGTACTTCTGTCTGTGCGCATTTTTCTGCACACAATATGTCAAAGGCAAAGATATTAATTTTTCATCAACATTCAAACCTTTTGTCTGAAAACTTGTGCCGTCCTCTTTCATTTTCTATTTTTCAAACAAATATAGGGCAATGTTATGCCAACATAGAGCATATGTTTGATGATAATGCCATAATTCTGCCGATAACCGGCAAGTAATAATATTACATAATGGACAATTTGATTTTATAGAAGATTCTTTCTGAGCATCAAAACAAATGCTTCTACATTGAATGGCAGTAAAAGCCTGTAGCAGATATGCCATAATAACCAATACATATATCATATGACAAGTCAGAGGTCAAAGGCAATAAAAGTGTCATAAAGCCTCTTCAGCCATAAAATTATATTGCAACATCATTCTCATAATTCAAATTTAAGTTAATGCATACGACACAAAGTGATAAAAATCACAAAATAAACAAACCAATGACACATATCAAGAGCTTTTCTTACCAAAATATATGTATATTTGCAAAATCCAATCAATGTGACAAATATCATTTCAATTTGTATTGTTATGAACAAAAAAGCAATTTTCACAATGGTTCTGGCAGGATTCCTTGGCTTGGCACAAGCCCAAAACAACTCCACATCTTTAGAGCATATAAAATCTGTAACAGCTGTAAGCAAAGTGCTTGGTGACGGACGCAAGGCGTCAACTGTCATTCTGGAATACGACACTCCTATAAGCAACAAGAGCCTGTCGGCCGGCAGCTATGCAGTAGTCGGCAAGGATGTGACAGACGTATATGCCAATAATGTGCCGGAAAAGGCAGAAAAAGGCACAGACGGAAAGTATGTCGTCATTGAGGTGAAAGCAGAAGTTGACTTATACGCACAGCCAAAACAGCCCACAAATGCTGACCTGGAAAAGAAAAAAGAGCGCGACCTGATGCAGGGTGGCCCTGGACTGAGGGCCGGATGGAGCACTGGAGGAGACGACGAATACCCCGGCAATACTGTCGTGGTGCAGATAAAGGATATTAAAACTGCCGGAGGAAAAACCTATAAGGCCAGCGACACACAGATAAACAGCACAGAAGAGAAGTGCCTTGTAGCCGACGACTTCAGGCAAGAAGAATTCGTCAGCCCGTATACAGGACAGGTGCTGCCATATAACATATATTTGCCCGAAGACTACGACCCCGCAAAAAAATATCCTCTTGTCTTGTTCATTCACGATGCCGGAGTGGCAAGCTCTCAGGTAAAGCAGCCCCTGTATCAGGGCAAC
This sequence comes from Xylanibacter sp., assembly GCF_057607445.1. Lineage (NCBI taxonomy): Bacteria > Pseudomonadati > Bacteroidota > Bacteroidia > Bacteroidales > Prevotellaceae > Xylanibacter > Xylanibacter sp. Next base: position 1,627 of record NZ_DBLZAX010000027.1, read on the forward strand.
GGCGCCACGTCATGGGCTGAACCTGAGGCGCAGGCACGGCACAGATGCATTGTGGTTGCACCCGAATATCCTTATATAACAGTAGACGACAACTGGAACTACAGTCACCATCTCGACGCGACAATAGCATTGCTGAAAGACCTGCAGACACGCTATTCTGTAGACAGCAGCCGGATATACACCACGGGCCAGTCGATGGGCTGCATGTCGTCTATCGTGATGATGCTCAAAGAACCCGACATGTTTGCCGGAGCCCTGCTTGTTGCCGGCAAATGGCTTCCGTCTATCATGGCACCCCTTGACAAACAGAATATATGGATTATATCATGTGAGGGCGACAGCTCGTCCAACTCACTGCAAGGACAGGCTGTTGAGATATGGCGAAACCAGGGAAGCAAAGTGTCTGAAGCTACATGGGACATGACACAGACACCAGAAGAGCTCTCTGACGAAGCCGACAAAATGAGGGCCGAAGGCAACCATCTGCTCTTCACACATCTCACAGGCGGCAACCACCGCGCTACATGGTTCGTGGCTTACGGAATAAAGGGCGTGCAGGACTGGCTCTTCGAACAGCATAAATAGCGGCTACAGAAAAAAATGTCTATTGGCTGTCATGAAACGGTATTCTCAATCTGATTTGTCAAACACAAATAAAGATACCAATAATCTTTTATCAACAGCTAACAGCATCTTACCTTATAAAAGGCCATCTTTCGGGTATCAAAAGGACACCTTTCGGCACTCAAAAGGTATGCTTTTGCATGGAATGAGGAGAAAAGCCTGTAGCTGACGTGGCATAAGCCAAATGCATTTATCATAAAATGGATAAGCAATAGAAATATTATTCATAAAAACTCATCACTCGTCACATCTACACATAAGCTACTGATAATAAGGTGCTTACGCTGTGATGAATTACATTTATAATTCATCACATTCAGGGTCAACCTAAATCAGGAAAAGGCACATTAAGCCCCAAACTGTCAAGCGTGATGAGTGAGAAAGTCAACTCATCACGCCATATCTCATTGACGGTCAGTGTGTTAAGCCGCAATGTAACGAGTGATGAGTTTCTTACAAAAAAATATATGGCTTATAACAATAAAAACAGACTTTTGACATTGCCAGACAAAACGAATAGCCATGCATGTTAGCACCAATATCACAAGCCTGCCTATATTACGCAACAAGGGCAAATGCTATATGACGCATTTGCCCTTGCAGGTTAACCCCAATCGGTCATTAGACCGCACATAGCTTTATCAATTTTGTGTATTCATGCTTTCAGCCAGCCTTTTTGTTTCTATTGGCGTCTTTTTGTTCGCTTTTTCTTGACATAGCCCGCTATGCCTGCAAAAAATCCAACCAAAAGCCGCTCAATATAAAGCAAAAATACAGACTGAATCCTAATAACCGATTTGGGGTTAATTGTATATCATGCGCAGACGATGCCGCGCAAAGAGCCTGTTCTGTCAGCCAGACTTACTCCCACTCGATTGTCGAAGGCGGCTTTGACGAGATGTCATAGCAAACGCGGTTGACGCCTTTCACCTTATTGATAATCTCGTTAGAAACCTTAGCCATAAAGTCGTAAGGCAGATGTGCCCAGTCGGCTGTCATGGCGTCTGTGCTCGTTACGGCACGCAAAGCCACAGGATGCTCGTAAGTGCGCTCGTCGCCCATGACTCCCACGCTGCGTATCGTAGAGAGAAGCACCGTTCCTGCCTGCCAAACCTTGTCGTACAGACACTCGCCGTCTTCACAGATATAGTTGTGCATAGCCTCGATATAGATGTCGTCGGCATCCTGAAGTATGCGCACCTTCTCGCGTGTGATGTCGCCGAGAATACGAACTGCAAGACCCGGTCCGGGGAACGGATGGCGCTTGATGAGGCGCTCGGGCATGCCAAGCTCGTAGCCTACGCGGCGCACTTCGTCCTTAAACAGCCACTTCAGCGGCTCGCAGAGCTGCAAGTGCATCTCCTCAGGCAGTCCGCCAACGTTGTGATGACTCTTGATAACCATACCTGTTATGCTCAGACTCTCAATGCGGTCGGGATAGATTGTGCCCTGTGCGAGCCATTTTGCGTCGGTTATCTTCTTTGCCTCGGCATTGAACACCTCAACAAAGTCGCGGCCTATAATCTTGCGCTTCTGCTCAGGGTCGGTAACGCCTTCAAGATCTTTGAAGAACTTCTCGCTTGCATCAACGCCGATAACGTTGAGTCCGAGTCCCTGATATGCCTCCATAACCTTCTGGAACTCGTTCTTGCGCAACATTCCGTGGTCAACGAAGATACATGTAAGGTTCTTTCCGATGGCACGGTTAAGCAATGTAGCACAAACTGAAGAGTCGACGCCGCCGCTCAGACCGAGAATTACGCGGTCGTTGCCCAGCTGCTCCTTAAGTTCGCTCACCGTAGAGTCAACGAACGAAGCGGGGCTCCACTGCTGCTTGCTTCCGCAAATGTCAACAACAAAGTTCTTCAGCAAGAGCTTGCCCTGTGATGTGTGGAACACCTCGGGGTGGAACTGAACAGCCCACAATGGATTGGTGTCGCTTGCATAAGCGGCATACTTAACGTCGGCTGTTGAAGCAATCACATGGCAGTCGGCCGGTATTGCGGTGATGGTGTCGCCGTGGCTCATCCATACCTGAGAGTTCTCTTCGAAGCCCTTAAAAAGAGCATTGTCGGCATCGAATGTCCTCAAGTTGGCACGTCCATACTCGCGTGTGCCTGTCTTTTCAACCTTTCCGCCGTTAGAGTTGGCAATAAACTGCGCTCCGTAGCAGATGCCGAGCACCGGATATTTGCCTACAAACTGACTGAGGTCTACCTTGAAAGCCTCTTCATCATGAACAGAATAAGGCGATCCGCTCAGAATCACACCGATAACGTCGCTGTCGTCTTTCGGAAACTTGTTGTAAGGCAAGATTTCGCAAAACGTGTCGAGCTCACGCACTCTACGGCCTATCAGCTGTGTGGTTTGTGAACCAAAATCGAGAATAATAATTTTCTGTTGCATATTATTATAATTGGTTTATAAAATTTTCTGCTTCTGCAAGTGTGTCAAGTTTTCCTACGTCCATAAGCCTCAGGTCGGTTTTGTCGTATCCTTTTATCACCACCTTGTCGCACACTTTAAGATAAAAGTCCATTATGCCGAACTTGTCGGGGAATTCGTCCATAAGGCCGAACATAGACGGCGAGATGACATGTATGCCCGAGAACGCCAGCATGCGGCAGTCGGCAACATTCAGGTCAGGGTACGGACTTCTAACCTCGCCCGTCTCAATGTTTGTCCATCCTTTCAGCCTCATGTCGTCGTCAAAGAGCAGATAGCGCTTAGTCTTACGGCTGCTTACAACAAGCGTCGCGGCGCTGTCGCCGTGCATGGCGTACAGATGTGCGAGGTCAACGTTGCTCAATATGTCTACATTGTGTATCAGCACAGGTTTGTCGCTGTCGAACAGCGGCGCGGCTTTCTTTATGCCTCCGCCCGTGTCGAGCAGCTTGTCTGTCTCGTCAGACACTCTGATGTCTGTGCCGAAGTTATCGTTGTCTTTAAGATAACCGACAATCTGCGACGCAAAATGATGAACGTTAACCACAATGCGGTCGGCTCCGGCATCTTTCAGCTTTTCAATAACGCGCTCTATCAGCGGCTTGCCACCTACTCTGACAAGTGCCTTCGGCATGGTGTCGGTAAGCGGTTTGAGCCTTGTGCCCAGTCCGGCTGCAAATATCATAGCCTGCATCTTCAGCATATTTTTTGAGTTTTTATTTCATTTCAACGCCTCAAGCGTCTGTGTTATGTTTTGTTCTCTGTGAATGATATGCACCTCTATGCCGAACTTCTTGTTGATATGTTCTGCCAGATGCTGTGCCGAATAGACACTGCGGTGCTGTCCGCCTGTACATCCGAAACAGAACATCAGGCTCGTGAATCCGCGCTGGATATAGCGGCGCACATGAGCATCGGCAAGTTTATACACGCTGTCGAGGAATGTCAGTATCTCTCCGTCGTCCTCAAGGAAACGTATAACGGGTTCGTCAAGTCCCGTAAGTTTCTTGTACGGTTCATACCGTCCGGGATTATGAGTGCTGCGGCAGTCGAACACATAACCACCGCCGTTGCCCGACTCGTCTTCAGGTATTCCCTTGTGATAAGAGAAGCTGTAGACGCGTACCACAAGCGGACCTTTGTTGTCATATTTTGAGAATGTGGCCGGACCATCTGAAGGATGTGCCGCAAACACCTTGCTGTCTGATATCTTAAACCCGTCTGCACGGCTCAATGCCGGCTCTTCGAGAGTTGCAAAACGCGGAAGCTCCGTGAGCCTCTTCAGCACATCCATAAGATAAGGATATGTAAACACGTTAAGCTTAAGCAGCTCGCGCAGATTCTGCATTGCAGGCGGTATGCTGTCAATGAAATGCTTCTTGCGCTCAAAGAATCCTCTGAAGCCGTATGCACCAAGCACTTGAAGCGTACGGAAAAGCACGAACAGGCTAAGGCGCTCGGCAAAGTGTCTGACAGAAGGCACTTCGGTATAATTTTTCAGAGAATTATAATATTCGTATATCAGCTCGCGGCGCAGCTTATGAGGGTATTTTGCCGAAGCCTGCCAAAGGAATGAGGCAAGATCGTAATAAAAAGGTCCCTTGCGTCCGCCCTGATAGTCGATAAAATACGGACGTCCTGAAGCATCGAGCATTATGTTGCGCGCCTGAAAGTCGCGATACATGAAGCTGTCTGTCTTTTCTGCAACGAGGTCTTTTGCAAAAAGCCTGAAGTTGGCTTCAAGCTTAAGCTCGTGGAAATCGAGCTCGGCAGGCTTTAAGAAACAATACTTAAAATAATTGAGGTCGAAGAGCACGCTGTTCTCGTCAAACTCCGGCTGCGGATAACAGTTAGACCAGTCGAGGCCGCGGGCACCGCGTATCTGTATGTTCGGCAATTCCTTTATCGTGTTTATCAGCAACTGCTTCTCCTTTTGGTTGTATCGTCCTCCGGCTTCGCGTCCGCCGCTGATTGCACTGAACAGCGACACACGTCCGAGGTCTTCCTGCAGATATCTCAGCTCATCGTCTGACACTGACAATATACGGGGGACGGGCAGCTGGCGCTTGCGGAAATGGCCCGAAAGATATATAAAAGCGTGATTCTCGTCGCGGCTTGTGCCTATTGCACCTATCACCGAACTGCCGTCGTCGCCTGTCATTCTGTAATATTCGCGGTTACTTCCGGCCTGCGGCAGCTTCTCTGTGCTCACCGGCTCAGAGCCGTGCCATTGTCTATATAGTTCTATAAGTTTCTGCATGACGTCAAAACATTTTATCATCCTTCTTGCCCCGCTTCTTTCCGATAAACTCGGCCAGGACAAAATCCAGCACCATGAGCAGCAGTATTATGCCAAGAGACATCAGCCACGACTCCGTAATATACATCAGTCCGGCAGAAAGTACGATGAAAATAAGCCACTGCGACTTCTTTATTTTAAAATCCTTAATGTCCATAAAGTATTTTTCTTGACTCGAAACTAACCCGGCCATCAGCTTATGCCAAACTAATCTACAGGGCTGAAAGTGCATCAGGACATCGGCCCGCCCAACGGCGAAAACTTGCCCGACAACCATCACGCAGCCTCAACAAACGGGGCTAAGATGCTATAGCCGAATAACATTCGGTGCAAAGATAAGCAAAATCAAAGACAATATGAAATAATGGTGTTTATTTTTGACAAACGTAAGGACATAAAAAAAATCGCATGTCCTCACGACAAGCGATTTTCAAAAAACAAACTACTTAAAAACTAATCTACTAAAACAAATCAAAAAAATATCTACTTTAGGATCTTTATCCATAACGTATCTATCTGTTGACATGCAAATATAGACATTTTATAATTCGTGACAAAACATTTTTCAAAAAAAATTGCGCAAAAAAACATCTATACCGCAAAAAAAGAGGCTGCCCGTTAAGCAGCCTCCTATTTTGTTATTTGTAGTTTACAAATTACATCATTCCGCCCATTCCGGGAGCGCCCATAGGCATCTGAGGCTTATCCTCAGGTTTGTCAACGATCAGGCACTCTGTTGTGAGGAACATGCCTGCTATTGAAGCTGCGTTCTCAAGAGCTACGCGGGCAACCTTGGCAGGATCGATGACACCGGCCTTACGCATATCCTCATAAACATCTGTACGTGCGTTGTAACCGAAGTCGCCTTCGCCTTCCTTAACCTTCTGAACAACAACAGCACCTTCGCCGCCTGCGTTGGCAACAATCTGACGGAGAGGCTCCTCGATTGCACGCTCAACGATGTTGATACCTGTCTGCTCGTCTGCGTTGTCACCCTTCAGGTTCTTCAGACCTTCAAGAGCGCGGATGTATGTTGTACCACCTCCGGCAACAACACCTTCCTCGATAGCTGCACGTGTAGCGCAGAGAGCATCGTCAACGCGGTCTTTCTTCTCTTTCATCTCAACCTCGCTGTTTGCACCAACGTAGAGCACTGCCACACCACCGGCCAACTTAGCCAGACGCTCCTGCAGTTTCTCTTTGTCGTAGCTGCTTGTTGTGTTTGCTATCTCATTCTTTATCTGAGCAACGCGGTCAGCTATGAGCTGTTTCTCGCCAGCACCGTTTACGATAGTTGTGTTGTCCTTAGAAACTACGATCTTGTCGCAAGTACCAAGCATTTCGAGAGTAGCCTGCTCAAGCTTCAAGCCCTTGTCCTCGCTGATTACGAGTCCGCCTGTCAGTACGGCGATATCCTCGAGCATAGCCTTGCGGCGGTCGCCAAAGCCAGGAGCCTTAACAGCACAAATCTTCAGGTTGCTGCGCAGACGGTTTACAACCAATGTTGTAAGAGCCTCAGAGTCAACATCTTCTGCAATAACGAGCAACGGACGTCCGCTCTCAGCAGCAGGCTGCAGAATAGGCAAGAAATCTTTCAGGTTGCTGATCTTCTTGTCGTAGATAAGGATGTAAGGATTCTCCATTACACACTCCATCTTGTCAGCGTCTGTTACGAAATATCCGCTCAGATAACCACGGTCGAACTGCATACCCTCAACAACACCGATGTGTGTGTCGCGGCTCTTGCTCTCCTCGATAGTGATAACGCCGTCCTTAGAAACCTTGCGCATAGCGTCAGCCAGCAGCTTACCTATTTCAGGATCGTTGTTTGCGCTGACAGTAGCAACCTGCTCAATCTTGTCATAGTTGTCGTCAACCTTCTCAGCGTTGTTCTTGATATATTCAACAACGGCAGCAACAGCCTTGTCGATACCACGCTTCAGGTCCATCGGGTTTGCACCTGCTGTAACGTTCTTCAGTCCTTCAGTAACAATAGCCTGTGTAAGGATAGTTGCTGTTGTTGTACCGTCACCTGCATCGTCACCAGTCTTGCTTGCAACGCTCTTAACAAGCTGTGCGCCTGTGTTCTCAAAGCGGTCCTCAAGCTCAACTTCCTTTGCTACGGTTACACCGTCTTTTGTTATCTGCGGAGCACCGAATTTTTTCTCAATAACAACGTTGCGGCCTTTAGGACCGAGTGTTACTTTCACTGCATTTGCCAACTGGTCAACGCCTCTCTTCAAGAGTTCGCGTGCGTCTGTATCGAATTTTATTTCTTTAGCCATGATGATTTTATTTTTATATGAAGGCCACATTTAGAGCACATTGTCCGTAGTCATAATGCCTACCTGCATGCCGGCGGCCTCATAGGGTTGTTTTTAAATTATTGATCTGAATATATTATTTTACTATAACAGCGAGAACGTCGCTTTGGCGCATCATAAGATACTTAACGCCGTCATACTCAAGCTCAGTGCCTGAATATTTGCCGTAAAGAACCTCATCACCTTCTTTAAGAATCATTTCCTCATCCTTAGTGCCTGTGCCAGCAGCAACGATAGTGCCGTGCAAAGGTTTTTCTTTTGCTGTATCAGGAATAATGATACCACCGATTTTCTCTTCTGCCGGTGCAGGAAGTACCAGCACTCTGTCTGCTAATGGTTTAATGTTCATAATCTTTATATTTAAACTGTTATTTATACGTTTTATATTACCGATGCTTTGAGCATCCGCAAACACAATAGCGAAAAGCGTGCCAAAAGCCAAAATGTCAGTCTTTGGTTGTCAGTGTATGACAAACGTGTCAGTCATAACACATCGATGACACACTGCTTAGAAAACCACAAAGAAGAGACAATCCTACATGTCCTTATATATAAATATGTATAACGTGCTTTAAAATGACGCTACACGGAAGGCGCAGCCGTTAGAAAAAAGACAAAGGTATTTTGCCGTCAATACCACAGTGATAATCTCTGAATACATCTTTATGCACACGATATTTTCAACTTATACCGTTTCTGACTTATATCCAGCTACAAGACATGCCGTCTGACGAATATTCAAAATGCTTGAATTATTGTCTAACAGGCGACATTATGACATAAAGAAAATGTCAGTAAAATTTAATGAAATAGAAATTCAGGCGGCACATACAGGCATCAAAACGGCAACAAAACAAGGATTTCACAGCAAAAGACATACACTTGTATTTCAGAAACTGGTCTTTTACATTGCCAAAGCTATGCTTTTACAATACAAAACACACTTATCCATAAGGCCGAAAAGCCTTAAATTACGGCAGTTTTAAGACATAAACGATGCACATTTATCGAAAATCTCTCATAACACAAAGCTATTCAAGACATTACGAATGCACACAAAAAGCCGTAATTTTCAGCCGAAAATATTTTATCTTTTTGAACAACGCGATTCTGTGAGGTTATAAAAAATCAACATGTAAGCAATTTCGGTTAACTACTTACATGTTGTATTTCAACATAACGAAATAAGACCAGACGTCATTTCTGCTTTTTTCCGTTTATAACAAGATTCTTTATCTTAGTATTATCTATCACGCTTTTATCAAAAGAATTGGCGCTGTCAGTGATATTGCAGTTGACAAACGAGAAGTCTGTCAGCCGGTATTTATCTGACGTTCCTACGTCGAAGAAGTTATCACACGTAGCGTCAACATTGCTTACTGATATATTGTTGCAAACAGACATCGGCATGTCGTCGCGCTGTTCGGGCTTATAGAATTGTGTCCAAGGGCGAACGACAAGGAAACTTCCGCAACGTCCGCTCAAATTTTCAAGGCTTACATACTCATAATGCTGCGGCGTGTCGGGGCGCATCTTCAGCCACAGAACACGGTTGACATCATTGAATGTGCAGCGTCGCATAACGATGTTGCGGTTATGCAGACTCTCGCTTCCGAGCGTCAGGCAGCCATGCACCTTGCCATAAGTGCAGTCCTGCACGATGACGTTATGGTTAGGACCATTGTCAGGGTCTTTATCGGCAAACGTTCCCTTGCCTCCCTTCAGCACTACAGCATCGTCGTTTACGCTCATATAGCATCCGCTTATCAGTATGTCGTGACAGTTGTCTATGTCAACGGCGTCGCTGCTTGGCGCCTTTACGCCCGAAGTAGGCGCAAAGATATAGCACCCGATGTATTTAACATGGTGACAGCGGTAAAGATGATTTGTCCAGAAAGCACTGTTTATCAGTCTTACGTCCTGCACCTGAACGTTAGTGCAATGCGACAGATATACAAGACGCGGACGCAGAGCCTCAAGATTGGTGCAGTCGGGATTAAACTTCCGCCTGATCCAAAACTCCTCCCAGAAGCGCAGTCCGTTGCCGTTTATCGTTCCCGGGCCAGTGATGGTGAAGCCGTTTAACCCATCGGCGTTTATCAGAGCTGCAAAATAGTTGAGCGTCTGCCCCTCCATTCGAGTCTTGACTAGCGGATAATATTTTATTGCATCAACCCCTTTAATCACTCCGCCACGGCAAATATGCAAATGAGTGCCCTGCTTGAAAAACAGCGAACCACTGAGAAACGTGCCTTCGGGCACCACTATCACTCCCCCGCCCTCTGCAGCAGCAAGGTCGATGACGCGCTGTATTGCCTCTGTCTGCAACAGAGTCGAGTCGTTTTTCACGCCATATGATGTTATGACATACTTGCGTCCGAGTGTATCAATGTTTATACGCGACGTATCGTTAAACCATGCCGGAATGTCCGTTCCGTCGGGAAAGCTGTCGCCCGAGGCTCCTGCGCTGGCCGTAAAGGACATAAGGGCAAGCACTACAGTCAATATCTGCTGAAAGAATTTCATGACTAATTATAATTTCTTGTTGGTGACGTTCATCCTCCGCCACAGCCTGCGCGGTATCAGCCGCCAGAAGAACACGAGAATGCTATAGCGCCAGTCGATAATCTTAACATGTCTGTGGGCCGTTACGGCCTTCACTATCTCACGTGCAACGTACGTCTTGTCCATCAGCATTGGATAGCTGCCGCTGCCCGACAGCAGCGGGGTGTCGACAAATCCCGGCCTGATGTCAGTAAATCTTATATGCAGACGGCGCATGTTGGACAACTGTTCGAGCGCCTGGATGTACGTGTTCTGATATGCCTTCGACGCGCTGTACGACGGTGCCGCGCCAAGTCCCTTTGTGCCGGCTATTGAAGACACCACGGCTATGTCGCCGCCAAGATTGTCAGCCATATAGTTAAACATCGTGTCGACCATCTGCGTAAATCCGAACACGTTGACGCCTACCGTGTCAAGCTCGGTGTCTGCGTCAAGCCGCGGATTCTGATGTCCTACACCTGAGCAGTAGACAAAAAGATTCACTCCGCCCATGCGCCCCACAAGGTCGAGCAACCTGCGCGGCGCCTCCTTGTCGGTAACGTCCATGGCGCACACCTCCACCATGGCAGGATTAAGCTCTTTAATCTCAAGCAACTTGTCTTCACGCCTTGCGGCAATGCCGATAATCCAGCCTTCTGCCAGCAATATCTTGCTAACTTCGCGCCCTATGCCCGAAGAAGCACCTATAATAACAGCTCGTTTCATCAGTGCGAAAATAATAATATTTGACGATTCTGTCAAACTTTGCATACGTTTTCAGACAAAATAAAATAAAATTGCTTATATTTGCAGTTGGTAAGTGGCAATGCGGCACACGGCGCAACATATTCCGCCATGGAGCATGCCTCACGACATTGAATAAAAACATTTTTCTGAAATTTTTAAACGTAAAGCATATTTTATGAAGGACTTTTTTAAATACATGGCCGCCACGGTTGTCGGCTTGATTGTTTTCACCCTGCTAACAGGCGTGCTCGGAGTGATGTGTATCGCAGGCATGATTGCCTCTGAAAGTTCAGCAAAGGACGTGAGCGACAACACGGTAATGGTGCTCAACCTGTCGGGAGTGCTCAACGAACGCTCTGAAGAAAGCATCATGGACCAGCTGAGCGGAAGTACGGTTGGAAACATGGGACTCGACGACATACTCGATGCCATTAAAAAAGCCAAGGACAACGACAAGATTAAAGGTATATATATTGAGGCAGGAATGTTCGGCGCCGACTCTTATGCGTCGATGCAGGCCATACGCAACGCGCTGAAAGACTTCAAGAAGAGCGGAAAATGGATTGTGGCTTACGGCGACGTATACACACAGGGCACCTACTATATCGCATCGGTTGCCGACAAGATATTCCTGAATCCGAGCGGACAGATAGACTGGCACGGTCTGGCTTCGCAGCCGATATTCCTTAAAGACATGCTGGCAAAGTTTGGCGTGAAGATGCAGCTGGCTAAAGTGGGCACATACAAGAGCGCTCCCGAAATGTTCACTGCCGACAAGATGAGTGACGCCAACCGCGAACAGGTTACGGCTTATATTAGCGGAATATGGCAGACCATCTGCAAGGATGTGTCTGAAAGCAGAAAGATCAGCGTCGACTCGCTTAACGCCTATGCCGACAGACTGATAACCTTCGACGATCCGAAAGAGTTTGTCAAGCGCAAGATGGTGGACAAGCTTATATACACTGACGGTATAAAGGCAGAAATAAACAAGCTCATGAAAAAGGATGCCGACGACAACATCAACACGGCAGGACTGGCAGAGATGAAGCTTCTGACTGACAACAGCAGCAAAGGAGACGAGATTGCTGTATACTATGCTTACGGAAACATTGTTGACAGCGAGGAGACAGGCATGATGAGCCAAGGCCACAACATCGTGGGCAAGAAGGTTTGCGAAGACCTGCAGGCTCTGGCCGACGACGATAACGTAAAAGCCGTGGTGCTGCGCATCAACTCGGGAGGCGGAAGCGCTTATGCCTCAGAACAGATATGGCACTATGTTGAAATGCTGAAAAAGAAGAAGCCCGTGGTTGTGTCTATGGGCGGCATGGCAGCATCGGGCGGCTACTATATCAGCAGCGGCGCCAACTGGATTGTGGCTGAGCCCACAACGCTGACCGGCAGCATCGGCATATTCGGCATGTTCCCCGACTTCAGCGGACTGCTCACGCAGAAACTCGGCGTTAAGTTCGACGAGGTGAAGACCAACAAGAACAGCGGTCTGGGCACGCCTGCACGTCCTTTCAACGAAGAGGAGATGGCATACATCGAGAACTATATCGACCGCGGCTACAAGCTGTTCCGCTCACGTGTGGCAGAAGGCCGCAAGCTGAGCATAGCACAGGTAGAGAAAGTGGCTCAGGGCCATGTATGGCTCGGACAGGATGCATACAAGCATAAGCTGGTAGACCAGCTCGGAGGCCTCAACGAGGCTGTGGCAAAGGCTGCAAGTCTGGCTAACCTGAAGGAATATCACACGGCTCCTTATCCCGGAAAGAGCGACTGGATGGAGCAACTGCTCAACAAGGCATCGCAGGGCAGCTACATCGACAATCAGCTGCGCCTAACCCTTGGCGAATACTACGAGCCGTTCATGCTCATCAGAAGCATGAACAGACAGAACGCCGTGCAGGCACGTGTGCCGTTCATACTTAACATCAGATAAACAAAGCAGGCGCCACAGGCACAGCTGCCGGCGCGCCTGCTGCATATAACGACAAACAATATAATGAATTCAGTAAAGGAATGGAAGGCGACTTTATAAAGATAAACGAATGGATGCTTCCGCTGAGCTGGCTCTACGGCCTGGGCGTAAGGCTGCGCAACCAGCTTTTTGAGCTCGGCATTCTTAAAAGCCGCAGCTTCGACATTCCGGTAATATCGGTAGGAAACATCACCGTGGGCGGCTCGGGCAAGACGCCCCACGTGGAATATCTCATCCGCCTGCTCAAAGACAAGGGCAAGGTGGCCGTGCTGAGCCGCGGATACAAGCGCAAGAGCAAGGGCTACGTGCTGGCCAAGGAGGACACCGAGATGAGAAAGATTGGCGACGAGCCCTACCAGATGAAGCAGAAATTCAAGGACATATACGTGGCTGTAGACAAAAACAGATGTCACGGCATTGACCGCATAACCGGCGACGAAGAGACGAAAGACACCGACGTGATACTGCTCGACGACGCCTTTCAGCACAGATATGTCAAACCGGGAATCAACATTCTGCTCGTTGACTATCACAGGCTCATCATCTACGACAAGCTGCTGCCTGCCGGCCGACTGCGCGAACCGCTAAGCGGAAAGGCAAGGGCCGACATCGTTATTATAACAAAATGCCCCAAGGACCTAAAGCCCATGGAGTATCGCGTGATAATAAAGGCAATGAACCTGTTTCCATATCAGCAGCTGTTCTTCTCCACTCTCGAGTATGAAGACCTTAAGGCCGTGTTCGGCAGCAGGACAAAGACGCTCGACAGCATCAGAAAGAATAAGGAGAACGTGTTGCTGCTCACAGGCATAGCGTCGCCAAAACAGATGATTTACGACCTGAAGCCTTACGCCGGCAACGTTGTGCCGCTGACATTCGGCGACCACCATCAGTTTACCGGAAGGGACATTGAACGGATAAACGAGGCGTTCGACAAGATGCCGTCGCCCAAAATAATAATCACTACAGAAAAAGACAACTCGAGACTGGCCGGAATGGACGGACTTTCTGAAGAGGTAAGGCAAAATCTATACATGCTGCCCATAAGGATAAAGTTCATGCTCGGTCAGGAAGAGGAATTTAACGAAAAAATAATTGGTTATGTACGAAAAAATTCAAGAAACAGCATCCTGGCTAAAGCAAAGGATGACAACAAGCCCAAAAACGGCAATAATTCTGGGAACAGGCCTAGGACAATTAGCTTCAGAAATCACTGACAGCTACGAGTTTCCTTACTCTGAAATACCTAACTTCCCCGTTTCTACGGTGGAGGGACACGCCGGCAAACTGATTTTCGGCAAGCTCGGCAACGTTGACATAATGGCAATGGAAGGACGTTTCCACTATTATGAAGGCTACAACATGAAGGAAGTTACGTTCCCGATACGCATAATGTACGAACTCGGCATAAAGACTCTCTTCGTAAGCAACGCTTCGGGAGGCATGAACCCTGAGTTCAAGATCGGCGACCTGATGATAATCACAGACCACATCAACTTCTTCCCGGAGCATCCGCTGCGCGGAAAGAACTTCCCCACAGGCCCGCGCTTCCCGGACATGCACGAGACTTACGACAAGAAGCTCATAGCAGAGGCCGACGCTATTGCCGCCGAAAAGGGCATACGCGTGGTTCACGGCGTTTATGTGGGCGTGCAGGGTCCTACGTTTGAGACTCCGGCAGAATACAAGATGTATCACCGCCTTGGCGGAGACGCTGTAGGCATGAGCACGGTGCCTGAGGTTATCGTGGCACATCACTGCGGCATAAAGACATTCGGCATAAGCATCATCACCGACCTCGGACTCGAGGACACACCGGTTGAAGTAAGCCATGAGGAGGTGCAGATTGCTGCCAACAAGGCTCAGCCGCTGATGACAGAAATAATGAGAGAGATGATCAACCGTGCATAACCTGTGCCGGCCGGATTATAGGATACAAGGAGTTAAGAATGTTGCCGCAAGGCGTATTCTTAACTCCTTAAATCGAAATATAACAAAGAAAAAACTAAAAGCAGAATGACAGACATTGCGAAACTTGGCGAATTCGGACTTATCCGTCACCTCACAGACGGACATGCCCCCAAAAACGAATCGACAATATACGGCGTAGGCGACGACTGCGCCGTGATGCACTATCCCGACAAGGAAGTGCTCGTTACGACAGACATGCTTATGGAAGGCGTCCACTTCGACCTTACATACATCGACCTGCAGCACCTTGGCTACAAGTCGGCAATGGTGAACATAAGCGACATATTCGCCATGAACGGCACACCGCGCCAGCTCATTGTAAGCATTGCGCTGAGCAAACGCTTCACAGTTGAGGACATGGAGATGTTCTACAGCGGCCTGCGCATGGCCTGCGAAAAATGGAACGTAGACATTGTGGGCGGCGACACAACGTCGTCGTACACCGGACTGGCCATAAGCATAACGTGCATCGGCGAATGTGCAAAGGAGGACATCGTATACAGAAACGGCGCCAAGGACACCGACCTGATATGCGTCAGCGGCGACCTCGGCGCGGCATACATGGGACTGCAACTGCTAGAGCGCGAAAAGAGCGTCTACTATCAGCAGGTGAACGAGGCAAGGAAGAAGAACGACAAGCGTGCGCTCGAAGAGCTTGCCCACTTCCAGCCTGACTTTGCCGGAAAGGAATATCTGCTGCAGCGCCAGCTAAAGCCGGAGGCAAGGGGCGACATTCTGCAAGCACTGCGCGAGCGCAACATACACCCCACGGCCATGATGGACATAAGCGACGGACTGAGCAGCGAGCTGCTGCACATCTGCAACCAGAGCAACTGCGGATGCCGAATTTACGAAAAGAACATCCCCATTGACTATCAGACGGCTGTGATGGCAGAGGAGATGAACATGAACGTAACTACGTGTGCGCTCAACGGCGGCGAAGACTACGAGCTGCTGTTCACCGTGCCCATAGGCGACCATGAGAAGATTGAGGACATGAAAGACGTGAAGCTCATAGGGCATATCACAAAGAAAGAACTGGGCCACATGCTCGTAAGCCGCGACAACAACGAGTTTGAGCTGAAAGCTCAGGGCTGGAATCCCTTAAAAGACTAAGACAATAAATTATTCATCATACAGGAATGTTCAGGCTGCCGGCAGTCTGAACATTTTTTATTAAAACAGTTACTACTGAAGACTAACACAAAAGCTAAGATCAGTGATGGCATCTAATTACATAACCAGCATGCTCAATCACGTTAAGCCCAAGCAGAAGGCATCAAGTTGCTTTTCGAAAGGCATGCTTTTGCATGACAAAACAAGGCCTTTCATGATGCAAAAGATATGCTTTCAGACGGATATAGACATGCATCCGATACAAAGCAAAAAGAAAGATGAAAAGAAATCCATCACGGAATGAATGAACAAAAAAAGTTTTTTGCAGAAACTCATCACTCGTCACAACACGGCATAAGGCACTGCAAATCAAAGCATTATGGCGTGACGAGTTGTCATGCGAACTCATTACATCAGGCATAAATCAGCCAAAATCAGGACAAAAAAAGGGCGGCAAGGTCTTTGTGTGATGAGTTCACACGACAACTCATCACACCGCAAACAACTGAATATCAACAAATTACATGCGAATGTGACGAGTGATGAGTTTCTGCAAAAAACTTTTCAGCCAATAAAGACAAAAAAGATTGGCTGAAAAATTAATAAAGCTATGTGCAGTATAATGACAGATTGGGGTTAAATATGAACGGAAAGTAACAATAAAAAAATGCAAAAAACGTTATATCAGAAAAAACATAATAACATGAAAAAACTGGTAATAATAATGCTCGTGCTGTTGACAATGACACAAAACTCAACAGCACAAACAGCAGGAGGCGAAACAAAGATTTTCCCTATGTTTGGACTCACCTTGTCTAAGATGAACAACGACATAATCCTCACTGACGCAGGAAACGGACAGGGCGATGAGCTTAAGCCAAAATATAAATTTGGCATAACGGCAGGAGCCGAGGTAAGACACAGATTTAAAAACAACGACTTTGGCTTCAGCGCAGGTCTGCTCTACGCGATGTACGGCACAAAATATTCAGACCATACCTATATAAACGAACAAAGCTACGGCAAGGTAACAAACTCAAAACAGACGCTCCACTATCTCACAATACCCGTAATGGCCATCTACTATTTCGGCAACAGCGGCTTCTCAATAAAAGCCGGAGTGCAGGCGGGATATCTTCTGTCGGCAAAAGGAAGCAACGACTACGAGAACGGAACTATTGAAAACGGCCAATATATACCTGACGCGGAACAATCAGGAGAGGCAAGCAACACCACAACCGGAATATTCAAACGCTTCGACATCGGCATCCCTGTAGGAGTTGCTTACGAATACAACAATATAAGCATCGACCTGAGATACTTGTTCGGCCTGAAAAACCCATATAAATATTACGTCGATAACATACGCAACCGCAGTTTCTCACTGACAATAGGCTATGGTTTCACTTTATAATACAGAAAAAGTGCAGCTAAACAAATAAAATCATCACACAGCTCACAACTGCTTTAATGCAATAAATACGCAAAATAAAACATGCATAAAGGTGTATTCTGCACAATTATGCATGTTTTATTCGTTTTTATAAGCTAATTTCCAAAAATAAGTTAAAAAGAATACTTTTATCACGTAATGAATCTTTTATTTTAAAACTTTTGCGTACCTTTGCATCGCAAAAAAGAACAACGATGGTGCCATAGCTCAGTTGGTAGAGCAAAGGACTGAAAATCCTTGTGTCCCCGGTTCGATTCCTGGTGGTACCACTCCTCCTTTCATTAGCCCTGTACGTTTAAGCGTCAGGGTTTTTCTTTTATATACCCCACACCTTATTATATACAGCAAAATTAAATTAGCACGATTCTCACAGACTCAAATATTTAACGAAAAACAATTACAACACGTAACAATCAACATTGACATCATGGGGCAGTAGAAATTTAATGGGGGTATCCGTAGAGCTTTGCGATTCTAAAGAGAAAAAACTTTTTATGGGGCAGTAGAAATTTCGGCAGCACCAAACAAATCGTAAATATATAAAAAAGGCAACATTCACATGAATGTTGCCTTTTAAGAGGTACCTAGCAGAGTCGAACTGCTCTACACGGTTTTGCAGACCGTTACCTAACCGATCGGCCAAGGTACCATTTCTCGCTTTTTGCGCTGCAAAGGTAATACTTTTTTCTTATACGTGCAAATTTTCAAGAATATTTCTTTAAAAAAAATATCATATACCATAATTTATCCAATTCCGCTCTTCCATAATACGGCAAGGCGAATCAATAGAAGCTATAAATTACAACAAAGAAGGAACACCATCTTAGTATGTATACCACATAACTAAAAAAGCAAAAAACATTTTCAACATAATTTTATATAAAAAACAAATATGAAGTAAATGGTACAATATTATTAATATATAACACTCCATAAATCCACACTCCACACATTTCATTGTCTGGCAAACTAAGCAAACAGGTCATCATATTTTATTGTTTTAAATCATCTTTTCTGCATTATAAAGGCAATATTCAATAAAATCAAAACAATCTGATAAAAAAATCCGAAAAAATTTTGCTGTATTAAAAAATATGCGTACCTTTGCATCGCATTTAAGAAATGGTCCCGTGGCTCAACTGAATAGAGCATCTGACTACGGATCAGAAGGTTACAGGTTTGAATCCTGTCGGGATCACAAAAGTCATCTCAATACTGAGATGACTTTTTTATTTGTATCCAAAATCTAAAACCGGATCACAGAAATCACAAAGCCCGAGGCAGTAGAAATTTAATGAGGGTATCCGTAGAGCTTTGCGATTCTAAAGAGGAAAAACTTTTTATCTATCACTCCATGGAGATTAGCTCTGAAGAGTTTGGGCTCACCCGATAAATAGTGGGGAAAGAAAGAAAAAAATCTTATCTTTGCATCATGGAAAATTCAATGTTAGAGTCTTTGGTAAGCTTCATGCTGCCATCC
>NZ_DBLZAX010000028.1:0-18841 GCF_057607445.1 Xylanibacter sp.
TGTTTGTCATAATTGTATCTGTCTGATTGGATTTGAAATGTTCTGGTGTACTGTTCCCGTATTTGGGGATATGCCGTGTTCTGACACCCACTTCCGGTATGCCGTGGCATATTCCTGCCTTTCCCGTTCCAGACTGCTTTCCATCTCCGGAGTATATCCGAGCAGAAGTATGTATCCGCTGTTGCAGCCAGTCAGTTCGCAGCGCATTCCGGCAGCCTCCAGTTTTCCGATACGTTTCTGTGCCGTCTTCGCGCTTGAATACTCTTTGGGCCAGAAATAATGTTCGCCCTGTGAGCCGTAAAAGTCTTCTCCGAGTATCATTTCCCCGATATGCTTCCGGCTCTCGATGAAGCCGAAACGCGCCTTGCCCAGTGCCTGGCGCATAGCCTTGTGTGCAGGTCCTTCGGGAAACCTGAACACTTCAGGACTGTCTTTTCCCGTAATCTTCGGCAGTTCCATCCGGTACGGCTGTCTGTAGCTGCCAATTCCGAGCGTTAGGTATAAGTTGGTGTGGAAATAGTCCGTCATGGGGTCGCTTTCATCAAAGTTGTACGACATGACAAAGTCCCTGATATTTGTCATCACCTCCTTGGCCCGGTCGGTCAGACTGTCCGATGCCTGGATGTTGTAGTGGTTGATGTCTCCCTGTACCTTTCCGGATTCTCTGGTGAAAGCCTCGAAGTCTGCTTTCATCAACCGGATAAGGATTGAGTTGTATCCGTCCCTGCGGACCGAGAAGGTGTATCTCGGATAGGTCTCCTTGAGCCATGCCCTGACCAGTTCCGTGATTTCCGGCGCGGACTGTCCGTTGTAGTTGCGCCCTTTCCAGCGGTATTCATTGTACACGTATTCGGTGTATTCCTTTGCGGTGGCACCCTGAAAGTCGTGTTCGTAGCCTGTCGGGGCTGTGGAAACGCAGGGATTGTCTTTCCAGACCTCGAACAGCTTTCCGAATTCGGTGTTCACCTGCTGCATGAGGGCAGTATCACCACCCTTGTCCGGGTGGTGAAGCATTGCCAGACGGCGGTATTCCTTTTTCAGGTCCGCCAGTGATTGTATGTTCTGAAAATAAGTCATAGTTGTAGATATTAAAGTCCTGCAAGACGGTTGATGAAATATATCTGCCAGTCCTGGTCGAGTCCGAGGTTGCTGCACGCGATTTCGAAGTCTTCGCCTCTCAGGTCGTTGTCTGCCTGAAGTTCCTGCAGGTTCCTTATCTCGTCGTCCAAATATTCCTGTGCCTCTTCCTTGCCGCAACTGCATGAGTTGCAGATCAGGTCAATGATATTCCGTGCCATAGCCGTTGTCTTTAGTTATTTGTCAGGTATATGTTCCTCTTCTCGTCATAGTTCTTGTCGTTCCACCATTCGTCGGCGGCCTCGGCGAATGTCTGTCCGGAATTGGCTGAAGGGAAATCGGATGTCTTGAATCCGGTCAGGTATTCAAGGTTATCGGTGCTGTTGGATTTCCACCATTCCTGCATCTTTTCCAGAAAGGATTGTTTGGAGCAGGTCTCCACATTGTCCTCGCACCGGGAACACCAGATGTCATCGTCCACGTCACTATGGTATTCATTCGTGTTTACATCCACCCATGCCTGGATTTCAATCTCTGTTGAACCGCAATCACTGCACACCTTGATTTCGGAATCGTCCGGATGTTTGCGCCTGGCTTTGCCGTCATACAGGCTGACGGCCCGTTCCACCAGTTTTTCCTTGTAACGGTCTGTCAGTTCCGCATAGAACCGTTCGGCTGCCCCGAATATACCCTTGTCCGTCATCAGACTCCATTTTTCCCAGAAATGACGGTACATGTCCCCGTACACGACTTTACATTCTTCCTCGCACCAGGCATTCCACATGTAATAGAAGAAGCTGGAGACTGCATTTTCCGCTTGATATTTCATAATGTTGTTTTTATTTAAGGTTATACATCCTTGCAAAATAGCTGTTCACTTCAGGGATCCTTTTCTTGTAATAGGGCTGGTTGTCCCTGCACCAGTCCGCCAGTTCCTGTTTGTTCCTGAAAGGTTCCCTCCAGCTTTGCCCGCTCATGATCATTTCCACCTGCGGGGCCAGTTCCCTGATGAACGCTCCGACAGTCCATCCTTCCCAGACGTATCTGTCCATATTGATTTTTGTTGCCATATTGTCTTTTGTTTCAAGAGTTTCCTTTTGTATTTTCAAGTTGAAGCCTTACTGCTTCGTACATTTGATTAAGCCAATCAATGTTGCTGGCTCCAAGGTCGTAGGGAGTGTAGCAGGCCACTTCGTCCCCGCTTTCCTTCTCCAATGCGATTACTGTCATACTATCCTCCGTAACTTTAAGCTTCGTTACCCGGCATTCATATGGATCGCCGTTTTTCCCGAACCAGATGACCCATACCGGATCGTCATTGCTGTCACAGAATGAGATTTCTTTCAGTCCGTGCGTATCAAGCAGCTCCCTGATGGCTCCGATTATGTCCTTACGCAGTTCTTCAATCCTGTCGCTGAAACACATGGACGTGTATCTGACCTTGCCTTTGCCAACCCGTTCCCTGAAAGAAAGGATCTGCATGTCAGGGTGACTGCTGAATCTCCAGTCTGTCACCTCGTCATCATCGCGGGTAGTGTGGATGTTTCCGCCCAATACCAGACCGCAGTCTTCCGTTACAATTCTTTCCGCCTCGTCGCGGTCTTCCGCCACGACCTTGTAGGTACCCTCGAAAGTGTACCTTACTCTTACATCGTACTTTGCCATAATTCCTATGATTTGGTTAATGATTTCTATTGTTGATTCTTATTCTTGGTTCTCGAACGATTCCGGTGACAACCGGTACAGTTCAGCCAGGTTCAGTTTGGCCATCGGGTATTCCACCCATCCGCTTTTGCGTCTGTATCCCGTATCTTCGGCAAGGCTGTTCCTTATGAGGAATTCCATCGCTTCCGGATTGTTGTTTATGTCAATGAATGCCTGGTCGGGAATCCCGAATGCCGGGGAGTCTTCCAGATTGACGGTAAGTACCGTGTATAGTTCCCCGTTGTCCGGTGATTCCAGACTCAGAACCGGCCATCCGTTCGGGTAGAAGCCGGTGACAAGTCTGAATTCCTTTCCATGGTACCGGAATGTCATTTCAGACCGGTTTTTCCCGGATTCCTGAATTTTGAAGTCGTCTTCTCCTTCAGTGAATGTCCTCACCGGGCAGGACACATCGTAATGGCAGCCGTCTTCGTGTCCGCACAGGTATTCTTTTCCCTTGAATAGGATGATTGCATATTTCTTTTCCATGATTTGATATCTTTAAGTGACCATACTTGATTTATGAAGCGACAAGACCTATCTTTTCTCCGAAGAAGGAATCGCATACCCCGTACACATGCTTGATGGAGCATTCATATTTTGAGTTCTCGCTGTCAAGACGGAAGCGGAATCCGTGATAGTCCCTGACTTCCAGTTTCAGTCTGACATCTTTCAGGAGTTCCATTTCCAGGAGACTTCCACCGCCGTACATGGAGCTGAAGATGCCGCAGCAGTTGCCTTTGGGAATAATGACTTCCCCAAGCGAGAATCCGGCATCATAAAGTTCCTGCAGGCTTACCTTGCCGATATAGGTCAGCAGGTTGGCACCGCAGCAGGAGTTGATGAGTTCATGGTAGAACTGTTCATAGGATACCTGTTCCTTGCCGTCCCTGTATTTTTTGTCGGGGAACCGGCCATATACCGTGTAGCCTTTCTCCACCAGCATTTTCTTCACTTTGGCTGGATTGAGGTTCAGCGCGTCTATCATATCCCCGAAATAGGATTCCTTGTACCGGTATCCTTCCTGCGATTCCAGCCAGTTGGAATTGATGCAGTCGTAGTTTGACAGCATCTCGACACGCACGGGGATGTCATCCGTGTTTTTGAGAAGTTCTTTCAGCGTGTCAGAGTCGTTTCTGTCATAGATTTCTTCCCTGATTTCGTCTTCGTGTTCTTGAAAGAACTTGTCCACTTCCTCTTCCCCGAAATCATGGAAACGGATACATTCATCCTTCAGCTTTGAGACGATTTCACGGACAGCTTCCCATTCGGCGTCACCGTACCATTCGTCCACTTTCTCCCACAGACTTTCACAGCTCCTTTCTTCCAGACACTTCTGGATGGTGTCACGGCAGTTGTCGAGATTGTCGTTGTAGTCCACCCATACCAGCGTGTAGGACTTGTCCATGAGCGATTTCACGAATTCCATTGTCAGTCTTTCCTGTTCTTCCATTTCTGTTACCTGTGTACGGCAGGATTCTGTTTCCCGTACATGTCGTTTATAAATGAGAAGAGCGACCTTTCGGCCGCTCCCTTGTCATTCGTTCTCTTCCTTGAGCCTTTCATATTTCTCTGTTTCCATTTCCGTTTTGCCGTCGAAGTGGAAATGTGCCATATGACCGTATCCGGTTTTAGGCTCACCGCCGCATTTGTGCAGTGCGGTGTCTATTTCCCAGTCGGTATCACCGATGCCGAGGGATATGTATGTCCCTCTGAGCATACACCCGGCCAGCCTCAGTGCGGCATCCTTCCTTTTTTCCCGGCGGAGCCTGTCAAATGCCGCGAGCGCGATTTCCCGGTTGGGTATTTTTACCGTAGTTTCCATATCGTTTCATTTTCAGTTTGCCGTTTCCTTGTCTTTCCCGCTGTCTTTTGCTGCCAGGACACCGAAAGGCAGATCGAGTATCCTGTGGTTAAAACATAGCGTTGAATTGTAGTCCGTGCGTTGCCAGAGGGTGAAATGGTCTCCGGCGAACAACCATCTGAAATAGCCTGACAGTGAGCCGAACTGCGGATTGACATTCCTGCTTATGAGGAAGCGGTTCACGTCCACGATGTGTCCCGCCGTCAGTAGTATGTTCAGTATTTCCACGAATGCCAGCTGCGAGTATGGGTCGATAGGCATTACAGGTCCTTTGAAGTTGATTTCCATATCTTTTGTCTTTTAGTCATAATTGTCATCAAATATTTCGTAACGGAATGGAAGCATGTCGCAGTAGTAGCTTGATACGCCCGTGTATATCAGGGCATCTTCTCCCGTGTCCGCGTCTTCTTCCGTTTCCGTGACGGTATCCCCGTACAGGTCATGGTAGTGTGATACCATCATGTGCGGGTCATCCGTGGTGATGTCATATCCGTAACTTCTGCTCCAGCTTATGAAAAACTCCGTTTCTTCCTCTTCGAGCCTTTCAAGGGCATCCCTGATCTCGAAGAAGTTGGGACAGAGCCATTCACGGCTGATCAGTGTGTCCGGAATGTTTTCCCATTTCGGATACCGGTATTCCGGTTCCTTTTCCCCGGGAAACAGGTCGGAACAGGCACTCAGGAACTCGCCCATGTCGCTGTAGTCGGACAGGTGCAGCCAGTAGTCCCTGTAATCCTTTATGTCAATGAGATGCTGTGTGGTCACGGCAATCTCTGCATTGTTCAGATCCATATTACTTGTCTTTTATGTATGTGGATGCCGGGGATTCCATTCCACCGACCTCAACAAGGTGCCGTGTCCCGGCTGTGCAGGGTTTTTCGGGAAAATACCGCAGCTCCGCGAGGATGATTTTCCTGAAAACCGCCTGCGGCCTGACCTTGCTCAGCCGATGGGGACGCGGCTTACCTTTGTCGGTGGGAATGGAACTCCCGGTCTTCTTCATACGGTTCATATTTATTCTGTTATGCGCTGGCTTCCCCAGCTGATGTGTATTTTGCCTTCACTATCCTGCGTGCGGATGAGCAGGCTGTCGATGACAGACATTGTGATGTCGAACTCCTCGAAGATTTCTGACTGTTCTTTGACCTCACCGGTCTTGATGAATTCGTTCAGACGCTCCTTGGTCAGTACCAGTGCCATCAGGTTCTGTTCGACCGAATCTTCGTAGGTGACGTAGTGGACATCCTTCATTTCTTTGGAATCGAGACGGATGAAACGGAAGTAGAACTGTTCCATACGGGGGATGTTCCACTGCAGGGATTCCAGTATCACGTCGTTGCAGGTAGGTATGTTCACGGAGCTGCTCAGGCTCTGCTGTGTGCATATCAGGATGCCGTTGATAGTGGAGTCGAATTCGGTCACGATGCTCTGCCGTTTCTTGAAGGCTACATCTCCCTTGACCACAAATACAGGTCTGTCGGGAAAATGTTCCCGGATATAGCTCTCGTAGAGGTCGAAGGCCGCCAATGTGGTACATCCGATGGCAACCTTACCCGGTATTGTCCTTATGAGCCTTTCAATATAGCGGGTCTTGGAAGGATAACTGTCACCGTAATATCCCTCTATCAGGTGAGGTACCGAACAGGCTTTGATAAGCAGCTTGATCTGCCTCATGAGTCTCAGTCCTGCATCCTTTTTCGTGTCTCCCGTGCTGTTGTAGTACAGCTCACAGATGCGGCAGAATTCCTCGATGATGACACGGTATACCTCGTGTTCTCCTTCCGAGGGACGGACGGTATGTGTCCGTATCCGGTATTTCTCTCCTGCGAAGTCCCTGAATTTACGGGTGATGACCGTCTTGCCGATAAGTTCGGAGAGTTCGTCCTTGTTGTACACGTCCTGGTTCTGTTTCTCGATGCCGAATACAGTGGCTTTCCCCGGACAGTGGCAGGCACGGAAAAGGACATGCCCCCTGAAGGCGGGGAACGGTGTTCCGTAATCCGGATTGTTCTCTTCCTCTATCTCGTGGTCCCTGTTTTCGTGGTAGACCTGCGGGCTCCAGCATATCATGTTTACGGAGTTGTTGTAGAGTAGTTCGAACTGGCTGTACAGTTCCGCGATGTTGTTGCGGGTGGTTGTTCCCGTGTCGAGGATCTTGTACCTGAGCCTCCTGAATATGCACAGGATGTTTCTTGTACGCTGCGATGTGGGATTGGTGATTTCGTCCGACTCGTCGAAGACAAGGCACAGCTTGCCGGAAGTGCGTTTCACGAAACGCATCAGTCCTCTTTTCAGTTTCCGGAGCATGGAGGTGGAGACGACAAGGAATGTCCCTTCCGGTATGTTGTTGAGGTCGCCGGCGGTCTGTATTGTACGGAAGCGTTCCTTGTTTATGGTAAGGAACGGTATCCAGGTCATGTTGGTGGCGATGGCCGGGGCAAGTATGATGACGTTCTTTGCCTTTCTGAACTTGAGCAGGTATTTCGCCCTGTGATAGACGGCGGCGGTCTTGCCTGAACCCTGCTGCCAGTTCAGCAGGGCGTAGCGTTTCTGCAACACGAGGTTCAGGTCGTGTTTCTGCAAGTCCGTGAATTCGCAGACTTCACCGTCCTTGTTGATGAATGTGGTGCGGTCCAGGTATTCCTTCAGGCCGGCATCTTCCCGCATTTCCGCAAACTGGAGATTCTGGGTCTCGTATTGCCTCTGTTTGCGCCGTATCAGTTTACTGGCGGCACGGATCTGCCGCATGTTCTTTTCTGTGACGTTTTCCGGCATCGGGAGTTCGGCCCTTCCGAGTATGAGGTCGTTGATGCCTGCGGCCTTGTGCGTGACCTTGTCAAGCAGACGCGGGGCATATTGCTTCAGCTTGAAGCCGTAGGATGTCTTCACCAATGCCACTTCCTTGCGCTGCACCACGTTCTGCGAGGTGATGTACCTGCGGATGATGCCGAGAACCTTGCCGGTGGTCAGCTTCTTGCGTTCCCATTCCTTTATCTGTTCCCGGGTGGCATTTTCCGGCGGTTTCTGGTTGCGGAATTTGGACACCAGCGCCTCCGCCTTTTCGACATGCCTGTTCAGCACGGCATGGGCTTTCAGCTCGTACATGTATTTGGCGAGCCTGTACTCGAACTGTTCCAGCTCTTCTTTGTCTATATGGTTGCACTCCCGCATCAGCTGGAGGCGCAGCCGGTGTTTCATTTTCCGCACTTCGGCTATGCGTTTCTTCAGCTCATCCATGCTGACAAACTCTTCCGCGTTGTAGGGCTGCATTTCAATATGGAGGGAACGGCGGAGGAATACCATGATTTTTGTTGCGAAATTCTGCACGCCCACCGTAGAGAAGGCTGAATGTTCCAGCCTGGTCTGGCCGATGAAGGAGAAATTCGAGTTGATTTTCGCCACGCGTGTCTTTTCCCAGAACTCGTTCTGCATGAAGGAGAGAGGGACGATGACCATCAGGATTCCGGCAGGGTTGAGCACGTCATAGGCCTTGTCCATGTAGAATTCCTGCGACAGCCTGTAATCAAATTTCAGGTTGAAGGGCGGATTTCCGACAATGATGTCGAAACGCTGTTCGGGATTGTACAGCTGTATGTCGCATTTCTCGATATGAGCTTCCGGGTAGAGGTATCTGGCAACGGCCACCGCCTTGCCGTCAATGTCGAATCCGTAGGCATTGTGCAGGTTGGGCAGATGGTTGAAGAAGTTGCCCATGCCGCAGCACATGTCAAGTACCATTTCCGCCGATGTCGGAGAAAGGGTCTCCACCATGCTCCGGCATATGTCGTGCGGGGTGAAGAACTGTCCCATCTCGAATTCCTTCTTGGCCTCGGCGTATTCATGGTAGCTGGTGAAATCCGACTGCCTGAGGTTGTGCAGTCCTCCGATTCCCGTGTAGCAGTTGTAGATGCTTTCCTTCGGAACGAGGTCCTTGCCGGAGTCTATGGCGAAAAGGATTTTCTCGTTGATCTCGGCACGCCTGTCCTGAGGAATCTGTTGGGGTATGATGGCATACATGTCTTTTCTTTTTTAATGGTTGGAAACGAAGACACCCCGCAAGGATGTCTTACGGGGTGTCTGAATAAGTATTTCATGAATCACTCTTCTCTGAGTGTGATTTCATCCAGCCGCAGCCTTCTGTAGCAGTTCTCTGCGGCCTGGCTGTCCTTGAAGCGTACGTCGATGCGTCCGTTCTTGTAGAACTTGATCTGTTCTGCGTTGCTCAGGGTGAGGTTGTACCATTCGGTTATATCCACATCGCGTCTGTCAAGGCCGATGACCATACCGCTTGAACCGTTTATCACGTCATCTGCTCCGTATGCGATACCTTCGCAGAAAATGTCCACTTTCCTTCCGCAGTCATACGAGAACTCATATTCCCGGTGGTATTCCAGATGGATGCTATCCCAGGATACGATGTCAGGGAAAGTTATCTTGTCCTTTTTCAGTTCGGGCTTCACCTTGCTCCAGCGGGAAGGCTGTACCGTTTTCAGGAAACGGGCCAGCAGTTCTTCCTCTGCGGTCTCACGGAAACTTTTTCCGCCGAGGTGTTCAATGACCATGTCCACGTAAGTCTGGTAGACCGGACGGAATCCCATGCGCATGGCCTTCTCGTCGATTACAGGAATGGGTACATCTACATTGTAGGTCCTGTTGAAATAGGAAATGATGCGACTCGCGAAATTCGCGTTGGCATTGCAGTTGTTGTCCGCAAGCTCGTTGATGAGGTCAAACGGTTTGAATTCGTTGTGGGTATAGTCATCCTCCCCGCTGTTGTTGAAATAGAAATTCCGTATGGAGACCTTACCGTTATCCTCATACTTGAAGTTCTTGATTTCCCGATACCGTTCCGCTTCTTCCTTGAAGATGTCATACCATCGGTCGATACGGTCAAGTGTCCTGTAGAGCTGGTCCTGCTGTAGCTGGCAATACTGCCGGTCCTGTTCTGTAATTTTGTCCTCGTTCCTTACTTGCACGTTCAGGATACCTGTAAGCAGGTCAGTGTGGCTGCCTGCTGTTCTTGTTGCTGTTGTCTGCATAACTGTATTGTTTTAGAGATTGTCAATTTCGGGTTTGATACGGTAACAGTAGGTGATGTGGCTGTCCATGTCCTTGACCAGCTTGACCTGTTCGGGATGGAAGTTAAGACGCCGTTCCATGGCCGGGGCATCTATCTTGTCCCATTCGTGCTGCGGCAGGAACCGGTTTTCATGTCGGAAACACCAGAGTACAATCTGGTTTTCCCAGTTGCCCTTGAACACGGTTCCTTCATAGTCCTTCAGGAACTGCCGGAAGTCCTCTTCGGTTCTGAAAGCCATGTCGTAGCCCTGGTACAGGTTGCGTGCGTCCGGACCCGTGTCCTTGGTCAAATAATATTGTCTCCATGTTTCCGTGGTGAAATCACCGTAGAGCGGATCAGGTTCGGAATAGGACCATAACGGTACTTTTGCCGTGAATGTGACGGCACCGTTGGCACACGCTCCGCAGTTTCCCCAGTCCTTGAATGCACCTTCCGTCCATCTGACGAATTTCAATTGCTTGGGGTCAATATGGTGGAAGGCCCCTCCGCTGACGCTCAGCCGGATATTGGCGTCCTGCTCCCATACAAAGGGAATATAAGGTTCTTCACAGATGGAAATCCGACCGCTCTCTTCATCATTGTTTTCAATAAGGGCATTGCCGTAATATTTCCCGTATCTGTCCACATAGATGAGTCTGTCACCTATCTGTGGAGTCTTTTCCGAGCGTGTCCTTTCTATCAGTTCCACATAGCCGTTGGCCATATCCACGTCCTGCTGTGTCAGCCAGTGTTCATGATCGTACAGAATGTTCAGTGGTTTGAGTGTTTCCACCGTGTACTTGTTCTTTGTTGCCTGTAACATAACATTTGATTTTTTGTTAGTCCGGCTTCTGGGGCCGGAGTTCCCATAACTACAGGCCTAAAAAGGTCGTGTTCCGTACATGCAAGGCTTCGGGAAAAAATACCGCAAGCCCTCCGGGGCGAGGATGATTTTTTCCACGAACCCGAAGGGCTTGGCCTTGCTTGTACGGGAAGAACACGAATTACCTTTGCCTGTGGTTATGGGGACTCGGCTACGGTATGCTCGTTTTTCCCGATATGTTTTTATTCCGTAAGATTGCAGCCGTTTATATGGCCTTTTCAGAAAGAAATGTTATCTTTGCAAGTGAGATAAAGAGTTATTTGAAAGCATGAGAAATATGGCGGTTCGGAACAGTCCGGCTTTTTCTTATCCATTGCCCGTTCTCGTGCGAGTTTTATCCAATCTGTTGATAGTCAAATAAAACCTACCTGATTACAACAAATATAGCGAAAGGCGAGTGCAATGCAAAACAAAAAACACTTTTTTTGAATTTGCATTGCCGAGCCGCATCCTATATTATGCAAATATAGCGAAAGGCGAGTGCAATGCAAAAAGCAAAAAACTTATTTTTGATTTTTGTACTGCCGAGCCAAATCCTATATTATGCAAATATACGGAAATTCATTTAATTTGTTTATTGGCATACCATGTTTTTGCTTTTAATTTAAACATTTTTTTAGCAATGTGAGATTGTTAGCTTTCGTAAATGTGTCGTAAATTTAGAATAGGTAAATGCAGTGTTCTGTTCCTTTTCTTTTATTCCAAAACTTGTTATTTATGTTGATGGCGTAAATTGACATAATGTCAATACTATCGCATGATTGCTTTCTATTTGGTTTTAGATGGAGCTCTCAGACGGCGATATTTAAAAATTAAAATTTGCTGGCCGTGAAAATAGATAGTTTTTGTGTGCAAGGGTAAACAAGTGAGTTTCAATGTGTTATGCGGAGTTGTGCCGATGTGCGCAATTAAATTGGCGTGTTTTTATGCCAAAACGTTCCTTTTTTAATAATATAAATCGGCTTTTTGAGGCCAGAATACGGGTGATTTGTGCCTCGAAAGTGGCTGAATTGTCTTATAAAAGCATGCCTTTTATGTGATTATGTAAATAAACTTTACCGAATCAATACATTTTAGAGCGCTTAATTTTCTATTTCGTCATAAAATCGTGACATAAGTGTAATAACATATTGAATGGCTTAAGACGTGTTTTAGTATCAAAAAGAATTCTCTTAATAATTATACTATTTCAATAAGATATGATAGTGCTTAGTGTTACGGCAATCATCATATAATTATATAAACGACTTGTTAAAATATTAATCAATTATTTGCTGTAAATAATGCAGATGAGAATGGTTCTTATTCCAATTTTATCGTAATATATACGATTGACAATGTTACCGGATTAATTATCATAGTTTTAGTTAGAGCATTCTTAGAGCGCGGTTTTAAATTGTACTATTGTATGTTTTTATTCTCGGCGTTATGTGTAAATATATCAATTAACGACTGACAGTAACAGCTTGATAATATGTTTTTTATATTCAGTAAATTAATATAATATTAGTGAAATTATCAGGGCGCAGACGGCGCGTATTCTGCAAGTAGAGTTTAATCCTAGCCCGTCATGTTGTGTGGATGACTGCTTGAAATTAAAATTAAGTATGTCGCCGGAATATGTTATAATTGGTGATTGGTGGGGTGCTACGGATTGCTGGTAATGTTAACTAAGATGATTGGCCGACTAAATTTTGTTCTTAATCTAATAATAAAATTTGCCACATATTTATATATAATCAATATTTTTCATTATCTTTGCCGATATAAATGATCTGACGTTATGATAGCGGCGTTGCCGGCAATCATGCGTCAGGTGCTAAAATTTAGTGATAAATATTATGATTTTTGAATAAAGACTGACATTATGAAAATTCAAGATATATTACAGAGGTTAAAAATTGAATCTCTAAACAAGATGCAATATCAGGCAGGTGACGTGTTGGTGAATACAGATTCTGATTTGGTTATATTGTCTGCTACGGGCAGCGGTAAAACGTTGGCATATCTGCTGCCATTGGCCGGCATGCTTAATCCTGAATCTGACAGGGTGCAGGCTGTGGTTGTAGTTCCCGGACGTGAATTGGCGTTGCAGTCGCATGATGTGTTTTCACGTATGGCATGTGGCTTGCGCTCAATGCCTTTGTATGGTGGGCGTGCAGCTATGGACGAACATAAGAATTTGCGTAAGGTTAGACCACAAATTGTATTTGCTACTCCCGGCAGGCTTAATGACCACCTTGATAAAGGCAATATTGATGCCGATGGTATAAAATATCTGGTGATAGATGAATTTGACAAATGTCTGAAGATGGGATTCCATGAGGAAATGAGCGCATTGATAGATAAGTTGCCATATGTGGAAAGAAGAGTGCTGCTGTCTGCCACTGATGCAAACGAAATACCCGGCTTTGTTAATATGGGCAGAGTCGTGCGTCTTGATTTTCTTACAGATGAGCAGATACCTGAACGTATTAATCTTTTTGTGGTCAAAAGCAAGGAGAAGGACAAACTGGATGCTCTTAACGCCTTGCTATGCAGTTTTGGCGTGTCAAGCAGCATAGTATTTCTGAATTATCGTGATGCTGTTGAACGTGTAGCTGATTATTTACGGAGTAAAGGCTTTGTTGTAAGCGCGTTTCATGGCGGACTTGACCAAAAGGCACGCGAGGATGCCATTTACAAATTTAGCAATGGCTCGTCAAGTGTGCTCGTTGGTACAGACTTGGCTGCCCGTGGCTTGGATATACCGGATGTGGATAATATTATACATTATCATTTGCCTCAGGGTGAAGATGAATATATACATAGGGTAGGGCGCACGGGCCGTTGGGAGGCATGTGGCAGGGCATTTCTCTTGTTGGGACCGGAAGAAACAATTCCTGAATATATAAAAGACATGCCTGATGAATACGTATTGCCGAATGATATAGAAACACCTCCGCAGCCCAAAATGGTGACGTTATATATCGGAAAGGGCAAAAAGGATAAAATATCAAAAGGTGATGTGTTGGGATTCTTATGTAAAATTGGAGGACTAAAGGGTGATGACATAGGACGCATTGATGTTAAAGAACGCTGTTCTTATGCAGCTGTGAGTCGTGAAAAATTGAAAAGCGTATTGACGAAAACTTCCGGCGAAAAGCTAAAAGGTATTAAAACTATAGTGGAGTTGATAAAATAATGCGATAAACAGAAAATAGATTATATATTTTCTTGAAAAAAATTTGCCAGTTCAAATAAAAGTCGTAACTTCGCAAGTGCTATGAAGCAAAAAATGTATAATTGTTAATTTTAAACCAAAACTATCAAATGAAGAAGTATAACTTTAATGCAGGTCCGTCAATTCTTCCACGCGAAGTGATTGAGAATACTGCGAAACAGATTTTAGATTTCAATGGCAGCGGCCTTTCTTTGGCAGAAATTAGCCATAGAGCAAAAGATTTCCAGCCTGTTATAGACGAAGCAGTGGCACTTATTAAAGAGCTGCTTAATGTTCCTGAAGGTTACTCTGTTCTTTTCTTAGGCGGCGGAGCTTCTTTGGAATTCTGCATGGTACCTTATAACTTCCTTATAAAGAAAGCTGCTTATTTAAATACTGGTGTATGGGCAAAGAAAGCCATGAAGGAAGCCAAATTGTTTGGCGAAGTTGTTGAAGTGGCTTCTTCAGCTGATGCAAACTTTACTTTCATTCCTAAGGGTTGGACTTGCCCCGATGATGTTGACTATCTGCATATAACAACAAACAACACTATTTACGGAACTGAAATCCGCAAGGAACTTGATGTAAACGTTCCTATGATTGGTGATATGTCTTCAGACATTTTCAGCCGTCCTGTAGATGTTGCTAAATATAAGTGTATATATGCCGGTGCACAGAAGAACTTGTCAATGGCAGGTGTTACTATCGTTATCGTTAAGGATGATGAACTCGGTAAGGCTCCGAGAGAGATACCTACAATGTTGAACTACCAGACTCATGTTGAAAAGGGCTCTATGTTCAATACTCCTCCTGTTGTTCCTATTTATACAGCTCTCGAAAACCTCCGTTGGATTAAGAAGATGGGTGGCGTAGAGGCTATGGATAAATTGGCTCATGAGCGTGCTGATATCGTTTATTCTGAAATCGATAGAAATAAACTGTTCCGCGGTACAGTTAATGCAGAAGACCGTTCATTGATGAACATCTGCTTTGTTATGAACGAGGAGTATGCTGAACTTGAGAAGCCGTTCTTAGAGTATGCTACTTCACAGGGTATGGTAGGTATCAAGGGCCATCGCTCTGTCGGCGGATTCCGTGCAAGCTGCTACAATGCTCAGTCAATAGAGGGCGTACAGGCACTTGTTAAATGTATGAAAGACTTTGAAGCTCAGCATTAATGCTGTAGCAGACAAAATGAAATGGTGTGTCGCTTGAATAAATGCGACATGCTGAATATGCAAGAGAAGCATATCGTCGGCGAGGGTTGATTATCATATAATCTCTGGCATGGTGTGCTTCTCTTGTTCATTAAAGTATTTTGGTCTTAACCTTAAATTTTACAAACAACAATTTAATTAACAACGAAATGAAAGTATTAGTAGCAACTGAGAAACCCTTTGCAGCTGTTGCTGTTGAAGGAATAAAGAAAGAAATAGAAGGTGCAGGCAACGAACTCGTGTTGCTTGAAAAATATACAGATGTAGCTCAGCTTCTTGATGCCGTTAAGGATGCTGATGCTATGATTGTACGTTCTGATAAGGTTACTCCGGCTGTGTTGGATGCAGCTAAAAATCTTAAAATAGTAGTACGCGCCGGTGCTGGTTACGACAGCATTGATACAGCTTATGCTAAGGAAAAAGGTGTAATTGTAGAGAATACTCCTGGACAGAATTCAAATGCCGTTGCAGAACTTGTATTTGGCTTAATGGTTTATGCTGTTAGAAATTTCTATAATGGCAAGGCCGGTACAGAGCTTATGGGCAAGAAACTCGGAATTTTGGCATTTGGTAATGTAGGCCGTAATGTGGCTCGAGTTGCTAAAGGCTTTGGAATGGACGTTTATGCTTACGATGCATTCTGCCCGAAAGAGGTTATTGAGGAGGCTGGCGTTAAGGCTGTTGATTCTCAGGAAGAATTATTCAAGAACTGTGATGTCGTTTCTTTGCATATTCCTGCAACTCCAGAAACAAAGCAGAGCATCAACTATAATTTGGTAAATATGATGAAGAAGGGTGGTATGGTAGTAAATACAGCCCGTAAGGAAGTCATCAATGAACCTGAGTTGATAAAGCTTATGGAAGAGCGTACAGATTTGAAATATATTACAGATATTAAGCCTGATGCAGATGAAGAGTTTGCTAAATTTGAAGGACGCTACTTCAGCACTCCTAAGAAGATGGGTGCACAGACTGCTGAGGCTAACATTAATGCTGGTATTGCTGCTGCAAAACAGATTAATGCTTATTTCAAGGATGGTTGCACAAAGTTCCAGGTAAATAAATAATTATTGATTTCTTAACTGTAATATAGAAGGAATAATATTATGGCTAAAATTAAACCATTCAAAGGTATACGTCCGCCGAAACAGTATGTAGAGGAGGTTGAGTCTCGTCCGTATGATGTGCTTGATTCAGAAGAGGCACGCGTAGAGGCTGGCGATAACGAAAAGAGCCTTTATCATATAATTAAACCTGAAATTGATTTTGAACCGGGTACAAGCGAATATGATCCGCGTGTATACGAGAAGGCTGCAGAGAACTTTAAGAAATTCCAGGATAAGGGATGGCTTGTTCAGGATGATAAGGATAATTATTATATCTATGCTCAGACAATGAACGGAAAGACACAATACGGACTCGTTGTTTGTGCTTTTGTTGATGATTATCTTAATGGTGTGATTAAGAAACACGAACTCACTCGTCGTGACAAGGAAGAAGACAGAATGAAGCATGTTAGAGTTAATAATGCTAATATTGAACCTGTATTCTTTGCTTATCCTGACAATACCGTATTAAATGATGTAATTATGAAGTATGCTCAGACAGAACCTGAGTATGACTTTATTGCACCTATTGACGGATTCCGTCATCAATTCTGGATTATCTCTGACAGCAAGGATATCGAAGTTGTTACTGAGGAATTTGCAAAGATGCCTGCATTGTATATTGCAGATGGTCATCACCGTTCTGCTGCTGCTGCTTTGGTTGGAGCAGAAAAGGCTAAGCAGAATCCGAATCATAAGGGTACTGAAGAATATAACTACTTCATGGCTGTTTGTTTCCAGGCTTCTCAGCTTACAATTCTTGATTACAACAGAGTTGTGAAAGACCTTAATGGTCTGAGCTCAGAGGAATTCTTGAAAGCATTGAGCAAGAACTTCGACGTAGTAGAGAAAGGTGCAGATATTTATAAACCTGATCATTTGCATAATTTCTCTCTTTATTTAGATAATAAGTGGTATAGTCTTACTGCTAAGCAAGGTACATTTGATGACAAAGATCCTATCGGGGTTCTAGATGTTGATATTTCTAGTCGCTTGATATTGGATGAAATATTGGGAATAAAAGATCTCCGCTCAGATAAACGTATAGACTTTGTGGGTGGACTTAGAGGTCTTGAAGAGTTAAAGCGCCGAGTTGATAGTGGTGAAATGCGTATGGCATTGGCTCTTTATCCTGTTACTATGCAACAGATTATGGATATTGCAGACAGTGGTAAGATAATGCCTCCTAAGGCTACTTGGTTTGAACCGAAATTGCGCTCAGGACTTATTATTCATAAACTTGTTTAAAGAGAACAAACTTAAATTTTTTAATATAAATACACCAACTTAATGGGTATTGATGAATTTAAGACAATAACGAATGTTGGCGAGGGAACTTATTCTGAAAAGAGGAGTAAGTTCCTCGCTTTTTCACATCATGTGGAGTCTGAAGATGATATAAGGGAGCTGTTGGCTTTTTATAGGAAGAAGTATTTTGATGCTCGTCATGTCTGTTATGCCTATATGTTGGGGGCTGAGCGAAAGATTTTTAGAGCAAATGATGACGGAGAGCCAAGCAGCACAGCAGGTAAGCCAATCCTTGGGCAAATTAACAGTAGTGGATTGACAGATATACTTATTGTCGTTGTTCGCTATTATGGTGGCGTTAATCTTGGTACTGGTGGACTGATTGTTGCATATAAAACAGCTGCGGCTGCAGCAATAGAGAATTCTGTTGTTGAAACTAGGCAAGTTGAGGAAATTATTACATATAACTTTCCATATGTTATGATGAATAATGTTATGAGAGTTGTTAAAGATATGAAGCCTAGAATATTATCTCAAACGTACGATACTACTTGTGAGATTAAGTTAAGTATACGTTTGTCTGAAGCTGAAATATTGAAAGCTAGACTAGCAAAACTTTCTTTTGAATAACCTGGTTTTCATATTAAAGCACACCACGAGAACATTTATGTTTAATGACTTTTGATCGGCATAAAAGTTATACAAGTTTTGAACATATTTGCTTTTTTCTTTGTTATATAAAAAAATAGTATTACCTTTGCGGTGAGTTAGAAAAGAAAACTTTAAACCTTGCAGTTGGTTTTCTGCATTTGATTTGAGTTTTCGTTTATGGAAGATTGGCAGAGTGACCGAATGCGCTGGACTCGAAATCCGGTATACCCATTTACGGGTATCGGGGGTTTGAATCCCTCATCTTCCGCTTTAAAGCAGATATATTACATGTATATCTGCTCTTTTTTTTTTTTGTAAGTCCGAGTAACCTCAACATTGTTCGACACCACAATATAAGTTTTACTTAAAAAAACTATTACTGACATAGAATAATTTTGAATCTCTATTTTTTTATATTTAATTGCTTTTAGGTTTTATGACTCCATAGAAATTTATTGGGAATGAAATTCTACGGATCCAGTTTGCAGTTTTCTTCCTTTGGAATTCAAACACCTTTAAATTCTGCCATCGGCCTTTGGTTTTTGCCATTAGCGTATGATTTTCATCCATCCCGTCCGGTATTATTTCCCGTTCCTGTGTCACAAGTCTGCCTGTTTCTTTTGTAAAATATAATAATGTGAATGGTGTAATATTGGCACTCAATATGTGAACGATTGTTAAAACCAGTCTAAAATTAAAACTTTTTTCAGAAAACATTTGGCGGTTTGATGAAAACCCCGTACTTTTGCATCCGCTTTTGAGAGCTGACGCTCCCTGAGCACTGAAGAAAGAGATCTTTGAGATACTGAAATATACAGAGACAAGAGTAG
>NZ_DBLZAX010000029.1:0-12171 GCF_057607445.1 Xylanibacter sp.
TTCTCATAATGGGGCGTATGTATAGTAAGCTATGGTTAATATTGTATCGTTAAAGCTTTTGCCATAACACACTTTGAATGTTTTTATTTTCTATTCCGTTTTTCTGTTTGTCACACAGAAAGTCAGACGATGGACCATCATTATCTACATGGACCTCTGCCTGTCTACCGTTGGCAGAAATGAACGCTGTTTCCAGCTGCTGTGTCTTGTTCTTGCTTTCTTTGGAGATGCGCTTTTGTACAATGGGAATAACAATAAAATAAGAGGCTAAGACGGAGCAACGCTCCCTTAGCCTCTTACATTATAAATATGTCTTACGTATTTACAGATTGTCGATAACATTGCAGATGTCACCGAAGATGCGGTCGAGTTCGCCAAGACCGTTGATGTGGTGATGAAGGTTCTCTTTTGAGTACCATTCAATCAGCGGAGCTGTCTGGTTGTGATAAACGTCGAGACGCTTCTTTATTGTCTCCTCGTTGTCGTCAGAGCGTCCGCTCTCCTGACCGCGTTTGATGAGGCGTGTCATCAGTTCGTCCTCGGGAACGTCGAGCTCTATCATAGCTGCAATTTTGTGTCCGCGCTCGTTGAGCATGCTCTTCAGAGCCTCTGCCTGCGGTATTGTGCGGGGGAAGCCGTCGAAGATGACACCCTTGTGCTCTTTTCCGAAGCTGTCGTAAACGCTTGCAAGGATGCTTACCATCAGTTCGTCAGGAATAAGCTGTCCTTTGTCGATGTATTGTTTGGCAGTTTTTCCCAGTTCTGTCTCGTTCTTGATTTCGTTACGCAGTACGTCGCCTGTTGAGATGTGGCCAAATCCGTACTTCTTAATCATAAGATCGCTTTGTGTGCCCTTTCCTGAACCGGGCGCACCGAAAATTACAATATTTTTCATCTTTTTACTTTATGTTATTTTGTCTTACTCTTCCACCAGAGTATATATGTCGCGCAGGTTGCGTCCCTGCTGGTTGTAGTCGAGTCCGTAGCCAACGATGAAGTCATTAGGAATCTCCATTGCGGCATATTCGATGTTCAGATCAACCGTAAGTTTTTCGGGCTTGAGCAGGAGTGTGCAGATATGCACCGACTCGGGGTTGCGCGTTCCGAGCGAGTCTATCATGCGTTTCATTGTCAGTCCGCTCTCAACAATGTCTTCAAGGATTATTACTGTTCTGCCAGAGATGTCCTCGTTGATGCCTATAACCTCCTTGATTTTTCCTGTAGACATTGTGCCCTGATATGAGGCCAGCTTCACGAAGGAAATCTCACACGGAATGGTTATGAGCCGCATAAGGTCGGCTGCGAAAACAAACGAGCCGTTGAGCACGGCCAGAAACAGCGGGTTCTTATCCTTCATGTCTTTGTTTATGCGGTCTGCAACCGCCTTGACGCGCTTCATAATCTCGGCTTCGGGATAAGAAATCTTGAATTTTTTGTCATGGATTGTTATTGGGTCCATAGTGCTTTTTTTATATTTTGGCACAAAATTACTAAAAATATATCAAACATTAATAAGCGATTGGCATTAATTTTGTATTTTTGCACTGATGAAGATTTTTACAGGTGCTCAGATTCGTGAGCTTGACAAATATACAATAGAGCACGAACCCGTTAAATCGATAGATTTGATGGAGCGTGCGGCTAAATCGATAACGCATGCCATTACCGAAACTTGGAGCAATGGTATGCCGGTGATTGTTTTTGCCGGACCGGGCAACAACGGAGGCGACGCCCTTGCCGTGTCGAGGATGCTTGCTGAGCAGAAATATGATGTAAGCGTTTATCTGTTCAACATCAACGGCAACTTGTCTGAAGACTGCAAGACCAACAAGCAGAGGCTTATTGAATGCAGGGCTGTAAGAAAGTTTGACGAGGTGGTGAACGAGTTTGACCCTCCGAAACTCGAAAAGAACATGCTTGTCATCGACGGCCTGTTCGGTTCGGGGCTCAACAAGCCGCTGGCCGGAGGCTTTGCCTCGCTTGTCAAGTACATCAATCAGTCGGCTGCTACGGTGGTGAGCATCGACGTACCGTCAGGACTGATGACTGAGGACAACACCTATAACGTAAGGGCAAACATCATAAAGGCTGACCTTACGCTGACACTGCAAAACATAAAGTTGTCGTTCCTTTTTGCCGAGAACCAACAGTTTATCGGCAAGCTTCGCATGCTCGACATAAGGCTGAGCAAGGAAGGCATGGAGCAGATGACATCACATTATCGCATTCTTGAGGAGAACGACCTCAGACCGCGCCTGCTGCATCGTGACTGTTTTGCGCATAAGGGCGATATGGGCCATGCGCTCATCGTAGCCGGCAGCTATGGCATGGCCGGAGCCGCCGTGCTTGCCACAAAGGCATGCCTGCGCAGCGGTGTGGGTAAAGTGACCGTCTGCACGCCAAGACGCAACAACGACATACTGCAGATGTCTGTTCCCGAAGCCATAATGCATGTCGACAAGGAAGAAACCTTCTTCTCAGAGTCGGTTGAGACAGCTGACTATGATGCATTAGGCATCGGACCCGGACTGGGCATGCAGGAAGGCGCAGCTATAGCATTTATCAGTCAGGTGCGCCGTGCGCAGATTCCTGTTGTGGTTGATGCCGACGGCCTGAACATCCTTGCAAGCCACAGGGCATGGCTGCAGCAGTTGCCCAAGGGCATAATAATGACTCCGCATCCAAGAGAGTTTGAGCGCTTGTCGGGCAACAGGTTCAACGACAGCTATGAGCGCCTGAGCAATGCCCGCGACATGGCAGAGCACCTGCAGGCTTATATCATACTCAAAGGCCACAATTCAGCCTTGTGTATGCCTGACGGAAACATCGTTTTCAACTCTACGGGAAATGCCGGAATGGCAACAGCCGGAAGCGGCGACGTGCTGACCGGTATAATAACAGGACTCTTGGCGCGTGGCTACAGG
This sequence comes from Xylanibacter sp., assembly GCF_057607445.1. NCBI lineage: Bacteria > Pseudomonadati > Bacteroidota > Bacteroidia > Bacteroidales > Prevotellaceae > Xylanibacter > Xylanibacter sp. Next base: position 2,925 of record NZ_DBLZAX010000029.1, read on the forward strand.
CAGGCTGACGCATGTATGCTGGGAATGTATCTGCACGGACTTGCCGGCGACCTCGCTGCGAAAGAGATAGGAATGGAGAGTATGGTGGCAGGCGACATCATCAGATATCTGCCACAGGCATTCCGCCGTCTGGAAGATTAAACCGGCAACAGGCCTTATGGCCGTTGCCTTTTCCATATATTATAAGTTAGAACCGAAAATAATGAGATATTATGAAGAAGCTGATAACATGTGCATTGCTTTTTACAATGGGACTTCATGCCGCATCTGCCCAGAAAGGTAAGAACGTGGCAGAGGGAACCGGGTATTATCTTCCACGTACCGAGTTGCGCTTTACGGTGAAGATGGAAAAGACATCCTATACGCCGGGCGAGTTTGCCGTTTATGCCGAAAAATATATGAAGGTGAGAAATGTCAGCATGCAGCCATCTGTTACCTACCGCATGTTGGGACTTGACATTAACTCTGAAGGCGAGCGCGACACGTCTAAGTTTTATGTGGCTCCGGTCGACTCTAAACATAATATACAGACGCTTGAACTCGACGATAACGGTGTGCTGCTTGCCATAAATGCAGAGCCGAAGCAGATAAAGGAGCGTGTGCCGTTTAAGCCTGCGCCGAAGCCTGCACCGCTAAATCCGCGCGACTATATGAACGAGGATGTTCTCTCGGCAGGCAGTTCGGCCAAGATGGCTGAGCTTTGCGCTCTTGAGATTTATGACATACGCGACAGCCGCAGCCTGCTGAGCAAGGGACAGGCCGACTTTATGCCTAAGGACGGCGAGCAGCTCAAGATAATGATGCGCAACCTTGACGAGCAGGAGAGCGGACTTATGCAGCTCTTTACGGGTGTTACCGTTAAGGACACTATTGAAACCGAGATTGTGTTTGTGCCTAACAAGGAAACCGACCGCCAGCTGCTGTTCCGCTTCTCGAAGTGGATGGGCATAACCGATGCCGACGACCTTGGCGGCAATCCATATTATGTAAGTGTTGAAGACAAGCATATCATGCCGTCTGTTCAGGAAAATCTGCTCAGCACGAAGAAGGCCAAGGACAATGGCGGATTTTATGTAAATCTTCCGGGAAAGATAAAGGTTACTCTGTTTAAGGGCACCGAACAATGGGCTGCATACGAGCTTTATGCCGCTCAGTTTGGTCAGGTGGTGGCTCTTGACGAAGGACTTTTCGACAAGAAACTGCTTACGAGCATTGTTCTCAATCCTGTTACAGGCAGCCTTGAGAGCATAGAGATAGAGAATATTAAGAAGTAATTAGGCATTTCCTAGCCATATTTCCTGCATCATGGCCCGCTTTCATTCCTGAAAATGTGAATAAAATTTAAAAACATTTGACGGTACGCAAGTAAAATGCACTTTGATGATTTCATTGGTGTAAGATAAATAATAAATATGTTATGAAAGCAATGAAATTCTTTACAGTGATAGCGTTGGCCATGATGTCGGTTTTCACAATCACCTCTTGTGACAACGACAACGATGTTTATTGGTATTATCCGCCTTATCCCAACGCGCTTGTTACGGTGAAGCCCGTAAGCGACAACGGTTTTTACCTTCAGTTGGACGACAGCACCACGCTGTTCCCCACAAACATGAAGACTTCGCCTTACGGCGACAAGGAGGTAAGGGCGCTGGTATGCTTTACAGAGGTGAAGCCTGTCAACTCTGACTATACCAAGTCGGTAGAGATAAACTGGATGGACAGCATACTGACAAAGAAGGGTGTGCCTTATCCGGGTGAAGAAGGCGAGGCTGAATATGGTGAAGATCCGATAGAGATTGTAAAAGACTGGGTAAACATTGCCGAAGACGGATACCTCACTCTGCGTTTCCGCACACGTTGGGGCAACAATGGAGTGGCACACTTCGTCAACCTGTTCACCGGAGTTAATCCCGATGACCCGTATGAGGTTGAGTTCCGTCACAATGCCTTTGGCGATGTCAACGGAGTATGGGGCGATGCCCTTGTGGCTTTCCGCCTGAGCGACCTGCCTGACACAGAAGGCAAGACCGTGAAACTGACATTGAAATATAAGTCGTTCAGCGGCGAGAAGTCAATACAGTTCGACTATTGCAGCCGTAAGGCTGCCGGAAGCACGAATATAGCCGAAAAGCCGGCATATTCATCGCGTGTTAAGTAATCCGGATTATTATTGTTTGTTGATTATATTTCAGAAAAGGCCCCGCCGAGTGTTTTGGCGCAGGCCTTTTCGATATTAAAGAATGACAAAAAACTACGGCAGATATAAAGAGAACGACCTCGTCGAAATGGTAGTTAAGAAAGACCGGGGTGCAATGAAATTCCTTTATGACAGATATGCAGAATATTTGTCTGCCGTGTGTGGTCGCTATATCGCAGACGAAAACGACCGCAAGGATGTCTTGCAGGAGTGCTTTATCAAGATTTTTATGTCGCTCTCTACATTCGAGTATCGCGGCGACGGTTCGTTGAAGGCATGGATGGCAAGGATAACGGTCAACGAGTCGTTGAAGTTTATAAGAAAAAGCGCCACTTACAGTTTTATTGAATATGGCGAGAATGTGCCCGACACGGCCGACGAACCTGAAGTAGAAGGCGTGCCGGATGATGTAATCAATAAGATGATTTTGTCTCTCCCTCCTGGTTATCGAATGGTTTTCAACCTCTATGTGTTTGAAAACAAAAGTCATAAAGAGATTGCACGTATGCTTAACATTGGCGAAAGCTCGTCGGCATCTCAGTTCTCCAGGGCAAAGGCCCTGCTTGCAAAACGTATTAAAGAATATAAAACAGCACATAAAAATGATTAGGTCATGGAAAAACAATGGATAGAAGATCTCAGAAAACGATTTGACGACAGAAAGGCTCCCGTTCCGGAAGGCTTGTGGGATGATATTGAGTCTGCCATGGCCGAGGCAGGTGCTGATGCCGTAGACAGTAGCACAGGCAAGCGCCGGGCACGCATCGTTCCTCTCTGGGGGCGATGGTCTGCCGCAGCTGCCGTTTGTGCCGCCTTGGTTGTCGGTCTGGTTAAGTATAGTCAGCCTGCACCTACTGAGCTGGCGTCTGTGGGCAGTGCGTCTCACAAGTCGGCTGACGTTTCTGCCGCAAAGTCTTCAGATAATGTTGCTTATGAATCTGCGTCTACAGATGAAGCCGGCGATGCCGTACAGCCCGCGCTGTCTAGGCTAAAGGCCGGAGTGGCAGCTGTAGTTGAGAGAGCAAAAGAGCGTGCTGCCGTAGACAGCGTAAGGGTAGAGACTGCTGACGAAAACCTCGTGGCTGATGCCGGTGTGGCCGCTGATAAAGAAAACAAAGCTGCTGAAACTGCAAAGAAGGAGGTGTCTGTAGTGAGACATCAGCCTTCAGGCCGCAGACAGTCGCCTTATCGTGCAGACAATGATGATCTGCTGGCTGTCAGTTCGCACAAGCGTCATGACTCAAGCGTGTCGGTAGGCGTATATGGTGCCAACTTCATGTCTATTGGAGGCACTTCTAATGGCGGCATGATGTCTCAGCAGCAGATGAACGCTTACGTTGATCCGGTTTTGAACAAGGATTTTGTCATGCTTACATCTATGAACGACAACCTCAGAGCCGCCGAGACAGAGGAGAACGAGGTGAAGGTTAAGCACCGCCAGCCGGTCAGACTCGGTATGTCTGTGCGTTTCAAGTTGCTTGACAGACTTGGCGTGGAGACCGGTATGAGCTATTCTTATTTGTCGTCTGACATTGCTTCAGGTGATGATGAAGGCGGATTCCGCACAGAGCAGAAACTTCATTATGTAGGTATACCTTTGGGTGTTAACTATGATATCTGGAAGACTGACTTCCTCGAGGTTTATGCCTCTGCCGGCACCATGGCCGAGTTTTGCGTTTCAGGCCGTTCGAGCACGGAGTATGTTTCAGACCAGACAATAATGAAGCGCACTGAGACCGACATGAAAGACAGCAGGCCGCAGTGGTCGGTGAATGCTGCCGCAGGTGTGCAGTACAACTTCAGCAACCTTCTGGGTCTGTATGTGGAGCCGGGTGTAAGTTATTATTTCGATAACGGCAGCAGCGTGTCTAACATATATAAGGACAAGCCGTTTAACTTTAATCTTAATTTAGGTCTTAGGTTTACTATAAGATAGTTGCAGACATAATGTTTACAGTTATTTTGGTCATGCTTTCAGGCATGCTTTTAGGGCGCTTGCTGCGTAACCGCCGCATGGCGTTTTTGCCCCGCGTTGTAATGTTCCTTATATGGGTGCTTCTGTTTCTGCTAGGAGTAGAGGTGGGAGCAAACCCCGAGATAATACGTAATTTGAAGTCGCTTGGCGTCGAGGCTTTTGTCCTTGCAGTGGCAGGCACGTTGGGCAGTGCCGTTCTGGCATGGGCTTTATGGCGTTATGCAGAAAGGAGCGGTGAGCGATGAGAGACAGTCTTATTATCGTCGGCTTTTTTGTGCTGGGTATTGTCTTCGGCCTGAACGACATACTCCCTGACTCGTTGGTGGGCAATAGCAGCGTCAGCTTTGGTGCTTTGTGCGGCCTGATGTTTTTTGTAGGTGTCAGCGTAGGCAGCGACTCTAAGATATTCGCCAGCATACGTTCGGTCAATCCGCGGCTTATGCTTCTGCCTCTTATGACCATTGTAGGCACCCTAGCAGGCACCGCTGCAGCTTCATTCCTGTTTCCGCGCCACGGCTTTACCGACTGTCTTGCTGTCGGTTCGGGGTTCGCCTATTATTCATTGTCAAGCATATTCATTACGGAATATCGTGGAGCTGAGCTGGGCACGGTGGCTCTCCTTGCTAATATCTCGCGTGAACTTATAGCGCTCCTTTGTGCTCCTTTGCTGGTTAAGTTCTTCGGAAAACTTGCTCCTATTTCTGCCGGTGGAGCCACGACGATGGACACCACTTTGCCTATAATATTGCGCTATTCAGGCCAGCAGTTTGTCATGCTGTCTGTATTTCACGGTTTCTTGGTTGATTTCAGTGTGCCGTTCCTGGTGACATTCTTCTGCTCTATATAATATAATGTATTGGTCTTGTGGCGCACTGGCAGAGTGCATGTTCTGACTTTGCCTGTTATGCATGCTGCAATATGTGGTCTTTTGGATTCTGATTGACGGCTTATTGCCTGCTGATATGCCACATATTGCAATGCAAGATGCCTGCTCCTGCGTGTACGGCATGATTCATAAAAAGTTTTTCTTAGAAACTCGTAACTTATCACAATTGCCTTTAATGCGCTAATAGTCAATGCTTTAGCGTGTGATGAGTTGAATTCTCAACTCGTCACATCATCATAATCCTGCTGTTTTTATATACGTAAAATGCGTAGTCGGTTTTACAGCGTGATGAGTTGGTACAACAACTCGTCACGCTGTAACTCATTGAAGATTATTGCGTTACGTGTCAATGTGATGAGTGATGAGTTTTTTTGAAAAAATTGTTTTGCCGATCGTCACAAAATATGTGCATAATGTTTAGATGTATTGGTTGAAAATAGTTCATAAGACTTGGTGGCTTAAAAAATGTTAATAGCATGAAACTGCTTTCCAAAGTGTGATTACAACACTTATGCGTAATCGTTATATTTATGATTTGTCTATTATTATGGCTATATCGCCGTTAAAATGAAGCAAGTCTTATTATATAAATATAAATTATTAACTTTATTAATCTTATGAAAAAACATTTGCTAATAGGCGCTTCTTTGTGTGCGTTGAGTTTGTCAGCGCAGGCACAGCGTATCGACTTTGATAACGCTCCGCTTAATCCCGGGCGCGACACGGAGGACAAATATATCGGATGGACAGTAGATAAGGCAGTTGCTGACACTCTTACAGACATTGAAGTGCCTGGCGACGAAACCCGCAAACTGACACTTGTTGTCAACTGTGGCGACCAGTCGGTTACAAACAGAACTCTGAAATCTAACTGGTGGAAAGACGGAGTGAACAAGCATTCTAAGCTTGTAGGCGACTGTGTGGCTGTATATGGATTTGATTCCGACGGCAACACTCCTCAGCTTACAACGGAGAGTGCTACGATGAACCTTGTCTTTAAGGGACTTTCAGCCGGCAGCCACTCCTTGTTGGCATATCTCAATGTTACTGACGGCAATATCTCTTCGGTAGCACCGATTGACGTGCTGGTGGATGGCGTAAAGGTTGCCGAAAATATAATAATGTCGTCAAGGGCCGAAAGCCCGTCTGCCAGCGGACAGGCTTATATAACGTTTAATGCCGTTGAGGGTGCTGACGTAACTGTAAGTTTTGTGTCAAAGCCAGAGGCAGGTGTTACGTATGGTACTTCCGGAATATTCCTCAGTGGTATTGTGCTGGATGAGTCGAATCCTAATTCAACGGCTTTAGATCCTTATCCCGCAAATCTCGACTATCATGTCGATGCAGACAACGGTTCGCTCACACTGAGGTGGACTAAAGCGCCGATAGCAGTCAGCAGCGTTGTATATATGGGCACATCAGCCGATCAGCTGGTGAAGGTCGGCGAGACAAATGATGACTTTTACACAGTAAGCAACCTCTCTGCCGCCGAGTCGGCACTTAATACATACTATTGGCGTGTTGACGAGATTGATGCCGAAGGTAACGCCTATCCGAGTGATGTATGGTCGTTCCGTCCGCGCCGCATAGCATTCCCCGGAGCCGAAGGATATGGAAAGTATGCTATCGGAGGTCGTGGCGGAAGTGTTTATCATGTAACGTCTCTTGAAGATTATTCTGCTGAAGAGGCTCCTGTTCCAGGCACTTTCAGATATGGACTTACTGAAGTTGACGGTCCCCGTACTATAGTATTCGATGTTTCCGGAACAATCAATCTTAAGTCTCGTCTGACATGTTCTGACCCATACGTTACCATCGCAGGACAGACAGCTCCCGGCAAAGGTATCCTTTTCCGTGGTGCTCCTATCGGTGTGGCAAGCGACGGCATCACACGCTTCGTCCGTATGCGCCGTGGATATCATAATGACGATGTGGCTGATCAGGCAAAAGGACTCGACGGTCTTGGTATGGCCGGCAACAATAATGCGATAATGGACCACTGCTCTGTAGGATGGACCATCGACGAGGCTTTCAGTTCGCGCAATGCCAAGAACATCACCTTGCAGCGCACTCTTATCTCTGAAGCCCTCAACGTGGCAAATCATCCTAATTATGGTCCAGGTGCGGCACACGGATATGCTGCTACCATTGGTGGCGACACTGCCACTTATCACCATAACCTTCTTGTTCATAACGAAGGACGCAACTGGAGTTTGAGCGGCGGACTTGACGGAGCCGGAAGTTATGCCGGACATCATGACGTATTTAATAATGTAGTATATAACTGGGGCGGACGTGCCACAGACGGCGGAACACATGAATGTAATTTTGTAAATAACTATTATAAGATGGGTCCTGCAACCACTCAGCGCTTCTTGTTGCGTGCACAGCTTGAAGGCACCGGCACAGGTTCGCAGTCATATTATGTTAAAGGCAATCTTAGAATAAATAAGGACGGATCTGTTACAGAAGATGCGCTTGACGAAACTTACAGATATGAGACATCTGGGGGACAGGTGGTTGATTGGACGGTGTTCGTAGACAAGCCCTTCTTCGATTCCAAGGCTGAAATACAGGATGCAAAGGATGCTTATAAGTCGGTTCTGTCTGACGTCGGAGCCAATCTTCCTTATTTTGATGAGCACGACATGCGCATGGTAAGCGAGACATACAATGGCACGACAAGTACAAAGGGTAGCGTTTCGGGTAAACTGGGACTTATCGACCGCGAGACAGATGCTGAAGGATATGTTTATTTCCCTGAAGTAGGCGAGACACGCGGTGCCGATTTTGATACAGATGGCGACGGTATGCCAGACTGGTGGGAGAAGGCCAAGGGATTAAATCCGAATCTCGAAGATAATAATACGCTTAATGCCGAAGGTTACACAGCATTGGAAGAGTATCTTAATTGGATGGCTGAACCAAATTATCAGATTCTTCCTGGTGTTGAGAGTAAGATTGACTTAAATGCCTTGTTTGTTGGCTTTGATAAAAATTCGGCATTTTATGGCTATGAGTGTCCTGACGGATGGAATGTGATGGATAATTCTGACGGTACGCTCAGCATAGAGCCGGACATTAATGCCGACGGACTTTTCACTATACCTGTTTTCTGTGGTGATGGTACGACAGAGTATACAATGACTCGCAACATTAATTTGTTCGTATCTTCTTCAGCCACTGCAATAGAAAGTCCTGCTGACATCGAGAATGGCGCTTCTGCAAGTTATCAGATATATTCAGTGGATGGCGTGTTGCTGAAAAATGGAAAAGATTTCAAGTCGCTGCCACAGGGTATATATATATTAAAGGTTACAGATGGCAAGAAAGTCAAGTCTTATAAGGTGGTGAACAAATAAAAACCAGACATATCAAGAAAAATCCGTTTGAAGGAGTCTCTCCGGATAACGGATTTTTTATTTAACCCAAATCTGTTATTATGATTTGGATCGTATTTTTCTTTATATTGAGCGCATTTTCGGTATGTCAGGAAAAAGCGAACAAGAAGATGCCAATAGAAACAAAAGACGGAGTGAAAGAATGAATGCACAAAATTGGTAATGCAATGTGCTGTCTAATGACAGATTTTGGCTAAAATGAATTATGGTATATTTGAAAATCAAAAAGAATATATCTTCTTTATATGAATAAAACTCCAATTTTTTATCTGTTTTTGGGTTTTAGACTAAATTTTTAAAATTAGTGTAAAATTCGTAGATTTTACGAAGGATTATCCTGTTTTGCTTGATTTATATCAATTTTGAGTGGAAAAATCGATATTTTTGAAAAATAATCCTCAAAAAGTTTGTGAGAATAAAATAAACCCCTTATCTTTGCACTCGCTTTCACAACGATAGTGATAGCGAACAAGAAAAGAGTTCTTTGAAAAGTTTACATATACAACAGAAACAGTACAGGCCTTCAATCGTTTCTTGATAAGAAACATGAAGGGAAGAACATGTAGGGTTCCGTCCATATTGCTTGATTCATATCTTGCAAAGATGGCAATTCACATATACTGGATAATGAAATGCGTACATTACAGAGCAGATTAAATTAATCTTTACCTTCGGGTATTGATTACATTATAAAGAAATTTTACAGTGGAGAGTTTGATCCTGGCTCAGGATGAACGCTAGCTACAGGCTTAACACATGCAAGTCGCGGGGCAGCATGAAGTCAG
>NZ_DBLZAX010000030.1:0-10236 GCF_057607445.1 Xylanibacter sp.
TATGTGACCAGTTATGAGCGTATGCTCAGTGACCCTTATTTCACCCCTGAGGAACTGAGTGCCATCGCCCTCGGCTACACGAAGCTGCTGGAGGAGAGTGCCAATCTGCTGACGGACCTGAAGACGGTGGTCAACGAGAACGGCCTTTCGATGAACGACAAGGAACGTATGGACATCATCGACCGCTGTTATACCGACATGCTGCAATACCGCAGTCTGGTGCAGTACTATACCAACAAGAACATCGGCGTGTCGTACCTGCGTGCCAAGAAACAGAATGATCTCGACCGTGTGATGGCTCTGTACGGTTCACCCAACGAACGCTACTGGTAATTTCAAGGAGGATTGCTTATGGTATTGTTGGCTGTGAATTTTGAAAATCTGCACCAGATCCTGCAAAGTCTGTACACGGACATGATGCCGCTCTGTTCGCAGATGACCGGCGTGGCCAAGGGCCTTGCCGGATTGGGAGCCCTCTTTTATGTGGCGTATCGTGTCTGGCAGTCACTGGCCAGGGCCGAACCTATTGACGTGTTCCCTTTGCTGCGTCCGTTTGCTCTGGGTATCTGCATCATGTTTTTTCCGACCATCGTGCTGGGTACGCTCAACAGCATCTTGTCACCCGTCGTGACCGGAACGCACAGGATTCTGGAGACGCAGACCTTTGACATGAATGAGTATCGGCAGCAGAAGGACAAGCTGGAGATTGAGGCGATGCGGAGGAATCCCGAGACGGCCTACCTGGTGGACAAGGAGGCTTTTGACAACAAACTGGATGAACTGGGAGCTCTGGACGCTATCGAGGCTTGCGGTATGTATGTGGACCGTGCCATGTACAACATGAAGAAGTCCGTGCAGAATTTTTTCCGTGAGCTGCTGGAACTGATGTTCAATGCGGCCGCGCTTGTGGTGGACACGCTAAGGACATTCTTTCTGATTGTCCTTTCCGTTCTCGGACCGATTTCCTTTGCCATTTCGTGCTGGGACGGATTCCAGGCCTCGCTGAGCCAATGGTTTGTCCGCTATATCAGCATCTATCTGTGGCTGCCCGTCTCTGATCTTTTCAGCAGCGTGCTGGCACGCATACAGACCCTGATGCTCCAGAGGGACATCGAGCAGCTGTCCGACCCCAACTTCATTCCGGACAGTTCCAATGCCGTGTACATCACGTTCCTGATTATCGGCATCATCGGGTATTTCACGATTCCGACCGTGGCCAACTGGATTGTTCAGGCCGGTGGAGGTGCAGGAAATTACGGCAAGAACGTGAATCAGGCTGCTTCCAAGACAGGCTCCATTGTGGGCGGTGCCGCAGGTGCTACTGTAGGAAATGTGGCCGGAAGACTAATCAAGTAACAATCATAAAACGAATAAGAATGGAATTCAAATCATTGAAAAATATCGAGACCAGCTTCCGGCATCTGCGCCTGTTCGGAATAGTCTATCTGGGTGTCTGCACCCTGCTTGTGGGCTATTCCGTGTGGAAGGCATACAGTTTTGCCGAAGCCCAGCGCCAGAAGATCTATGTGCTGGATGAGGGGAAGTCGCTCATGCTCGCCCTCTCGCAGGACCTGGAGCAGAACCGTCCCGTAGAGGCAAGGGAACATGTCAGACGTTTCCATGAGCTGTTCTTCACGCTGGCCCCTGACAAGAGTGCCATCGAGGGGAACGTGCAGCGTGCCATGTTCCTGAGTGACCGTTCCGCCTATTCCCATTACGGGGATCTGGCCGAACAGGGTTATTACAATAGAATAATTTCGGGCAATGTCAGCCAGCGTATCGAGATAGACAGCGTGAAATGCGACTTCAACACCTATCCGTATGATGTCATGACATACGCACGCCTTTTCATCATCCGTGAGAAGAGCGTGACGGAACGCAGCCTTGTCACGCATGGCAGGTTGCGGAATTCCACCCGCAGTGACAACAATCCGCACGGGTTCATCCTGGAAGGGTTCCATGTACTGGAGAACAGGGATATCAGAATGTATGACAGATAAAACAATGTATGTATGAGAAAAATGTATGTAAAGTTCAAGGAATGTATCGGGGGCAGGCTGCGCGGCCTTTGTGACAGACTCACACCCCGTCAGAGGGCAATCGCCGTCATCGTGATGGTTTCTCTTTTCGCGCTGGTGAATTTCTACATGATTTTCCGTGCGATTTATGACATCGGACGGGAGGATGACCGGCAGGACATCATCAGGATAACCCCGCTTGAGGTTCCCGACTTTGTGCCTGCGGATACCCTCTCCGATATGAAAGTCCGTGAGATGGAAGAGTTTTTTAACCAGTTCAACAAGTAAGATTATGAGTACAGATGCAGAAAAATTGAAACAGAAGCAGAAAATCAGGAAATATCTGGTTTTCACAGGCATGTTCCTGCTGTTCCTCGGGTGCATGTGGCTGATTTTCGCCCCGTCCGAAAAAGACAGGCAGGAGGCGGAAAGGAAGACGGGCTTCAATGCCGAACTTCCCGATCCGAAAGGTACGGGTATAGAGGCGGACAAGATGGCTGCCTATGAGCAGGCAGACATGATTCGCCGGCAGGAGGAGAAGAAGCGTACGCTGGCCGACTTCTCCGCCCTGGCCGATGGACACAGACAGGATAATGTCCCGGAAACAGAACCGGCGCAGGACATTGCAAGTGAAAATGAAAGCCGTGCGTACCATTCAGGAGGAAACGGCAGGACGGGAGCCTTCGCCTCTTCAGCCTCGGCTTACAACGACATCAACGCCACTCTCGGCTGTTTTTACGAGAGTCCTGAGGAAGACCCGGAAAAGGAAGCCCTGAAAGCAGAGGTGGAACAGCTCAGACAGGCTGCCGCAGCGCAGACGGCCGGACCGAGCTACGAGGAACAGGTGGCTCTGCTGGAGAAGTCCTATGAACTTGCCGCCAAATATATGCCTTCGGGCGGCAGCACGGGAACAGCGGACAGTCAGGAGACGGAAAGTCCCTTAAGGGAGAGGAAGGCGAAAGCCGTTCCCGTAGGACTGGTGTCCTCTCCGGTCGTGTCGTCCCTTCCTCAGCCTCTTACCGATTCGGTACAGTTCGCGAGACTGCTTTCCGGTGCTGATATCGGCTTCCATACGGCTGTGGGCAGTGCCGGGACACAGATGGCGAGGAATACCATACGGGCCTGTGTGCATGGCGACCAGACCGTTATCAGCGGACAAAGCGTGCGTCTCAGGCTGCTGGAGGCCATGCGTGTGGGAAGATATGTGCTTCCCCGCAATACCCTGCTGACCGGTGAGGGACGTATCCAGGGCGAGCGGCTTGGCATTGAAATCCTGCAGGTCGAATATGACGGCAATGTCATTCCCGTGGAACTGACCGTGCTGGACAGTGACGGACAGGCCGGGATATTCATTCCCGGTTCGACGGAAGCGAATGCGGTAAGGGAAGTGGCCGCCAACATGGGACAGAATCTCGGCACGACCATCTCCATCACCAACCAGTCGGCAGGCGACCAGCTTCTCTCCGAGCTTGGACGAGGGGCCATACAGGGCGTGTCGCAGTACATCTCCAAAAAGATGCGCGAGGAGAAGGTACACCTCAAATCAGGCTACGGACTGATGCTTTATCAGAACAACAATCAATAACCCATTAAAACAGTAAAGACATGAAAAAGATTCTTTTGATGCTTGCCCTCGCAGGCGGCGTTGCAAGTGCACATGCACAGTCGGCTGATACCACGGCCGTAAATGATTTGACCCTGAAGGCGGATATCTATCCGCAGCAGGAGGACGGCGACCTCTATCACGGGCTGTCCAGAAAGCTCACCTTTGACCGGATGATTCCGCCTTACGGTCTGGAAGTGACGTATGACAAGACGACCCATATCATCTTTCCCTCGGCTGTCCGTTACGTGGATCTCGGTTCTCCGAATCTGATTGCGGGCAAGGCGGACGGTTCTGAGAATGTAATCAGGGTAAAGGCTACCAGAAAGAATTTCCGTGAGGAGACCAACATGTCGGTGATTACCGAAAGCGGAAGTTTCTACACCTTCAATGTGAAGTATGCCGATGAGCCTCTGCTGCTCAACATCGAGATGGCCGATTTTATTCATGACGGCAGCGAGGTGAACCGCCCGAACAATGCCCTTGACATCTACCTGAAGGAACTCGGCAGCGAGTCGCCCAAGCTGGTACACCTTATTGCCAAGGCCATCCACAAGGATAACAGACGCCACATCAAGCATATCGGGAGCAAGGCGTTCGGCATCCAGTACCTGCTGCGCGGGCTCTATACCCATAACGGGCTGCTCTATTTCCACACCCAGGTGAAGAACACGTCGAATGTGCCTTATGAGGTGGATTTCGTGACGTTCAAGATCGTGGACAAGAAGGTACTCAAGCGCACGGCTATCCAGGAGCAGGTGATATTTCCACTGCGTGCCTACAACTATGCCACGGCTGTCGCCGGAAAGAAGGATGAGCGTACCGTCTTTGTCTTTGACAAGTTCACCATTCCCGCCGACAAGATGCTGGTGGTGGAGATGCACGAGAAGAGCGGAGGCCGTCACCAGACCTTCACCGTGGAGAGTGAGGACATCGTGAGAGCGAGGGTGATCAATGAACTTAAAGTGAAATGACCATGAAGAAGTATCTGTTTCTTTTTGCCGTATGCGTATCGCTTGCCCTGTCATCGGGGCAGGCATACGCCCAGCGTTACCTTCCGGGAATGAAGGGCGTGGAACTCAGGGGAGGCTTTGCCGGAAACCTGAAATCACCGGTTGACTGGTACACGGGTTTTGCCGTTTCGGGATATACGAAAAAGGCCAACCATTGGGTGGCTGGCGTGGAATACCTGCTGAAGAACTACGGCTATCGCGGGACTTCCGTCCCACGGGCCCAGTTTACTGCCGAGGGCGGCTATTATTTGAAGTTCCTGTCCGACCCGGCGAAGATATTCTTCCTTTCTGTAGGCGGTTCTGCCCTGGTGGGATATGAAACGTTGAACTGGGGAGAAAAGGTTCTGTATGACGGTTCCATGCTTTCCTACCGTGATGCATTTGTCTATGGCGGAGCCCTGACGCTGGAGCTGGAAAGCTATGTGACTGACCGTATCGTGCTGCTTGCCCATGTGCGCGAACGTGCGCTATGGGGCAGTTCTCTGGTAAAGTTCACGACACAGTTCGGGCTTGGAGTCCGTTTCATCATCAATTAGACGCCTATGGATATAGAGATGATAAGAGGCATTCCCATTGAGGAATTCCTGTCCCGTCTGGGACATGAGCCCGTCAGAAGGCACGGCGACGAATGCTGGTATCTCTCCCCGTGCCGTGAGGAAAGGACACCTTCGTTCCATGTGAATACCCGTAAGGGTGTATGGCATGACTTCGGTACCGGACATGGGGGCGACATCTTCACCCTTGCGGGGGAAATTTCAGAAAGTGACGGCTTCATGGCACAGGCGAGGTTCATCGCCGGAGTTTATGGAGGCACAATACCTGAATATGCCGGACAGAAAAGAGAAAAGAGAAGTGTCAGGACAGAAAAGCGCAAGGAGTCTTCCCGCTTTGAGGAGGTGGTTTGCGGTCCCTTACGTTGTAATGCACTGCTCGGCTATCTGAAGGGACGCGGTATTCCAGTGGAAATCGCCCGTGCGGAGTGCGAGGAAGTACGGTTCCGTCTGTATGGCAAGCGGTATTTCGCCGTCGGTTTCAGGAATATGGGAGGAGGCTATGAACTGCGGACCAGATTCATGAAATGGTGTCTGCCGCCCAAGGACATTTCCCTCATCCGTAACGGCTCGCTTACCTGTAACCTTTTTGAGGGTTTTATCGACTTTCTTTCATGGAAGGTACTCGGCATCAGCCGCGGTGAGGATTATCTGGTCCTCAATTCGGTGGCCCTGCTTGAACGCTCGTTCCCTTATCTGGACAATTACGGGAAGATCCGGTGCTATCTGGACAATGATGATGCCGGAAGAAGGACGCTGGCCGTCCTCCGGAAACGTTACAGTGACAGGATTGACGACTGTTCCGACCTGTATGCCGGATGCAAGGACCTGAACGAATACCTGGAAAGTAATTTTCCGCCTGAACAGTAATTTTTTATAAACCGTTAAAACAAGAAATGAATATGAAATCGATTATGAACAGAAAAGGGCTGTATGCCCTTGTATGTGCCCTGATGGGCTTGACCTTTGGTATGCTGACCTCGTGCAGCGATGACCTTGACGTGCAGCAGTCCTATCCCTTTACGGTGGAGACGATGCCGGTTCCCACACGTATTGTGAAGGGTGAAACCGTGGAAATCCGCTGTGAACTGAAACGTGAAGGACGGTTCTCTGATGCCCGATATACCATCCGTTATTTCCAGCCGGACGGTGAAGGCAAGCTGCGCATGGACGACGGGATGGTGTTGCTGCCCAACGACCGTTATCCCCTGGACAGGGAGGTGTTCCGCCTTTATTACACCTCGGAGTGTGAGGACCAGCAGAGTATCGACATCTATTTTGAGGACAACAGCGAGCCGGCACAGCTTTTTCAGCTGACCTTCGATTTCAACAATGAGACGGAGGACGAGGATACCGTGGTTACTTCCGGCGGCAAGGAACTGCCTGTCGTCATCGTATTACAATGAACCTGACCTGCCTATGGGAATAAGAGCAAAGTTGTTTGCGGCGTTTTTCGCCATTGCCTGCTTCGGGAGCATACCGTTGTGGGCGGAGAATCCGGTAAAGGAGAAACAGGACAGGTTCAGCCTTGCCGTCGAGTGCATCAAGCGGTTCGAGGGCTGGCATTCTTCCCGGCATTACCCCTATGTAGGTTGGGGTCATTGCCTGCAACCTGGGGAAAAGTATTCTGCCCATACCATGACAAGGCAACAGGCTGATGAACTTCTCAGGAAGGATTTGCGCAAGTTCTGCGCCATGTTCAGGCAATTCGGAAAGGACTCTCTGCTACTGGCCACGCTTGCCTATAATGTCGGTCCGTACCGGCTTTTAGGCAGTAAAAAGATTCCCAAGAGTACTCTTGTCAGGAAACTGGAGGCAGGTGACAGAAATATCTATAAGGAGTACATTTCTTTCCGGTGTTACAAAGGCAAGGTAGTGCCGAGTATTGAGCGGAGAAGGAAGGTGGAATATATGCTGCTTTTTGAAGAGTAAAAGAAAAGGGAGAATCTTTCGACATTGAGCCGATTGGTTCTCCCTTTTCACTATTCTTGAGTCTATCAATTTCTGTTCAGTATTCCTGAATCTTTATCTTTATTCTGCATCTTCAGTTTCACGCCTGACTTGGACTTGCCGAATGAGAAGTTGTAAACAAGGTTTATATACACCATATTGGCGTTGTTGATGATTCTTTCGGTTTCTGTACGTTGCAGAAGCGGTGTCCCTGATACGGATGTAACCTGTTTCCATGAATCATAGAACGGGTATCTTATGCCTCCGGTGATGGTCAGGTTCTTGACAGGCTTGTAGGACAGTTCTACCGATGCCATACTTGGTATGTTTTTCGTCGTCTGTCCGATAAGTGATTCCTTCTGAGTCTGATAGAATAGCTGCAAGCTCCATTTATTATATGCAAGATATATTGACGGAATGATAGAATAGCCCGTATGGTTCCACTGTGAATCGCCCAGTCTGTTTATCTGATGGAACACTTCTGAATACAGTCTCAGTCTGAGTATATTGTTTGAAAACGGGTACCACTGCAGAAACAGGCTGGCTTTCATGTTCTGGGCGTTGTCCAGATTGCCGAATGTTTCAATGATGTTTGTATCATCCGATTGGAAAATCGGTGCGATGGCATCTTTTGTATATGAATATCCCACTTCTGCATTGATTATAAATTTCTTGAGGCCTTTGAAGTAGGACAGCGACAGATCGTGATTGTTGCCCGGGGTCAAATTCGGATTTCCAGCAAATATATAATTGGGGTCCTTGAAATAAGGATTGTAAGTGAGTGAAGATACCGACGGGTTTTCGGTGTTCACCTCGTAATTGAACATCAGATCCGAACTCTGGTCTATGAAATATCCCAATTTCACCTGTGGGCGGAAATAGGTAAAGTTGTAGGTCTTGTTCTCAATGGTGGTAAATATATTGTTGTTTACACCGGCACTTATACTGTAATTGAACCTTTTTCCCAGCATTCCGGTTATGCCCAGATAGGAATAGATTTCATTGGTGGTTATCCGATTGTTTGAAGGCAGATTGTTCTGGATACTGTTGTTGTACATGTACCGGGTACCAACATACAGGTTTGCCGTCTTCATCTTATAGTTATACAGCGCCTCGCCGATAACGGAGTATTTGTCCGTGTTGATTACCGTTGCCGTTTCAAAATCCGTTTTTTCATCCAGGAGTTCCCTGTATCCATAATGATAGTCTGACTTGTAGTAAGTACCGACAAGATTCATTATCAGTTCATGTCTGGAACCGAATGATTTGCTGAAATACATATCCATAACCGGACTGATGTATTTGTCTTTGTCCGAGCTTTCACCGATTTTGACGGATTCCACGTCATTTATCCTTGACGTGATGTCCTGTATCGAGGAACGTCTGCGGTTCAGTGAGTTGAACGACAGTTTTGCACTGAACAGATAGTTGTCCGCTTTCGAGTTGTTGAAACTGATTTCAGCCATCTGCTGTTCATAGGCATACGGGCTGTTGCGTCCGCTTTTTGTCTTTTGGTAATCTGTTCCTCCGACAGAATATGCCATTTCTTCATCCAATACCCTTTTGTTGTAGTTTCTGTAATTGATATTGTATGTTACGCCTATCTGCGAATTTCCCCAGTTGTATTTGAAGTTGACAACATTGTTGCCGAAGCCTGTAGTCACGGCATTCTGGGTATTGATGCCGACAGAACCTCCGTTCTGTTTTTCCTTGGTCACTACATTTATGACCGCTCCCAATCCCATATTGGAGTATTGGATGGGCGGTTGTGTGTAATAGTCTATTTTTGCGATGTTCTCGGGAGATATGACTGAAAGGTCAGTCGGAGTTGACGGAACCCCGTTGATCAGGATCTTTACCGCCTTGCCGTCAACTGACGAGACACTCTGGTCAAGAACCTGTATCTTGGGTAGAAATTCCAATGCGGACAGAGCACTGCTGTATTGCCCCTTTTCGACATTGGTCAGTTTATATTCTTTCTTGTCGGCAAATCTTTTCACCATGCTTGCAGTTACGACAACCTCTTCCAGATTCATGGAGCTTTCCTGCAGGTGGATTATTCCCAAATCGGTTGTCTTGTCCAGTTTCAGATCCTGATAAAGGTTCGAGTAGCCCAGAAATGATATTTCAAGACCATAATCTCCGGACTTCAGTCCTTCTATGGCAAATCGACCTTCTCCATCCGTGGTTCCTCCTTTGTAGTAAAGGGAATCCGTCTTGGATCTGATTACCACTGAGGCTCCGGTTACAGACTGTTCCCTGGAATCCTTCACAACACCTTTGACGGTATGTTGGGCCCATGCTGGTATTGTACACACGATACTGCAAAGCAGCAAAAAAATAAGTTTCAATCTTCTCATGACGAATAGCTGTTTTTTTGTGCAAAAGTAATGTTCGACAAAAAAAAGCAGCTATAAAACGGCTGACATTTTACTGACATCAGCCTGACAATTGACTGAAAGTCATCAGTTTTCTATTTTGAGAGAATAATAACCACCTTTATCCGAAATTATCCGCACGTTGCTGTTGCTCTCGACGACAGGCTTCAACCGGCGGACCAATGTGTACAATGTTTCTTTGGAATTGTCCTTACCCGGCCATAGCTTTTCACAAATGTCATTGACCGGTACCTTTTTGCACTCACTAGTGATAAGGATTTTCATGAACGCATACTGCATCGGTGTAAAATGGATTTCTTCATGGTTTCCATTGTAGAACAACGAACGTGAATCGGAAAACACAATATCCCCGAAAACTATAGACTGATTGTCGGACTGAAGGCTTGGATATATGGATTTCTTGTGATTAAGGTAAAACATGGAGAACATTCCCCAAAGTATTGACGCTATAAACAACATGCCGGGAACTGTTTGTTCGGACATGCTGAAAACTGCTGCTTTGGAGCAGTTGGGATACGCCCTTACATGAAGTCTTTCTTCGCCGCATTTATAGGTCATGGTATCACTGCAGAAGGATACATTGCTTGTTTCCTCCGTGCACATTGCCAGATAGGAGGTTTTCTTCAGCTGGTCAATTTTTAATTTTGACCTGTACACTTTCAGCGTGTCAGCCGTAATACGGTCTGATTGTTTGTATAGGAT
>NZ_DBLZAX010000031.1:0-5712 GCF_057607445.1 Xylanibacter sp.
GCATGGAAAGGGGCATTTCTTCCGACCGTAAGCACCTTTCCGCCATCCAGTACAAGAACATGGTCGAAGCGGAGAAAGCGGCGCAAATCGAAAAAGAATGCCGCCAGATGGAGAATAAGCGCAACTCCATAGAAGAAAAAGTGAAACAGGCAGGAGAAAAGCTGGAGGACACCCAAAAGAAGCTCAAAGAAGCAGCCGCTGAAGTAAAGGTTGAAAAGCTGAAAGGGGCGGCAGCCGACACGGGAACAGCCTTGCTGAAAGCCGGAACGACCGTCATAGATGCGACAGCCAGTCTTTTCAATTCTGGAAAGGTCAAACGTCAGGAACAGAAGATAGCAGAACTGAAAAGGGAGATCTACGAACTAGAAATGAAAAGCCAAAACCTCCAAAGCAAACTGCGTACAGCAAACGCCCAAGCCGAAATGGAAAGGGAAGCCACACGCAGGGCAGTCAGAACCGGAGAAGAAAGACTGAAACCGATAACCTCCTTGTTCCCCTGTATGGAAAACGCCAAAGAAAACATCGAGGAACTCCGGGAAATGGGTGTCGGAGACAACGATATCCGGCTCCTGCTCACAGGAAAAGAGATAACCTATTCAGGATTCCTGTACGACCGGGAACGCAGGAAAAAGCACCAGGTCAAGGACGTGAAAATAGACATAGCCAAAAGCAAGGCTGGCAACACGACCATTTGGCTGAACGATTTTCACTTCAAAGAGTTCTTCAAACAGCTATGGCAAAAGGTGCAAAAGGCTTTAGGACTTGACAAGGGCATGGGATTCCGTAGGTAATCAAACTCATACTTTCGGAAAAATCCCATGCCCAACAAGGTCTATTTCACAAACGACCAATAATTATCCGGCGTGATAACCTCATAAGTCGAAGTTGGATAAGAATTGGCAAATACTCTCGGTTGGCTATTCCTTGCCTTGCCGTTCCATTTGAATTCAAAGGTATGCAGAACACCGTCCTGTTCCTCGATTAAGTCTATTTCCTGTTGTTCATGAGTACGCCAAAAGAAAAGCTGTGCGAAGTTACCCGAATATGAATTGCGTTTAACCCTCTCACTGACCATAAGGTTTTCCCACAAAGCCCCTACATCGTTTCTTAACTCCAACGGAGCAAAGTTGGAAAGGACGGCATTTCTTACCCCGTTGTCATAAAAGTAGATTTTCTTTCCTTTCTTGATTTCATTCCGCAGATTCCGGCTAAATGAATCCAGCCGAAACACGACAAAGCATTTCTCCAGCAAGTTGATATAATTTTCAACCGTACTCTTATCGACCCCCAATAGATTGCTTAACTCATTATAGGAAACCTCGCTGCCTAATTGCAAAGCTAACGCCCTTACTAATTTTTGAATGAGTTCAGGCTTCTTGATACCTTTGTATGCGAACAAGTCCTTATAAAGATAATTGTTGGTCAGTGACATTAACGTGCGCTTTGCATCTCCCGGTTCCGTTACCACTTCCGGGTACAACCCATATATCATACGGTTTTCTAACAGCCTATGTTCTTCTCTTTCTGAGCTAATGCTTGCCAGCTCCGGCAAAGAAAAAGGATAAAGATTGTATTCTATTAAACGCCCTGTTGCTGGCTCATTTATTTCATCCGCCATACTAAGCGATGAAGAACCAGTAACTACTACTTGCGTATCCAGCTTTAGATCTGCAATCATTTTCAATGTCAATCCAATGTTCTTTACTCGTTGCACTTCATCCACAAACACAAGCTCATATGGTGACAATAGGTGTTTTAATTCGGTTGAAGTCCTGTTTTCTAAAAGCATTGCATCATCATAATTGTCGCAATTCAAAGATAATACACGGTCTGCACCGTTCCACAATGTAGAAAGTAATGTAGTCTTACCAACTTGCCTTGCACCTAATAGAACGATTACTTTTTTCCTATTGTAATCGGCTAAAATAGAATCTTTTATCAAACGTCCTATCATATTTTTTTCTTGCAAAGATATGAATTTACACCTAAAAAAACAAAAATTGGCGGTTAAATTCGCCGAATTTACACCTATTTTAGCGGCTTAAAAAACAAATAAAAACAATAAATCACATTTTTTAACACGCCGGAAAAGTCGTTCCTAAAAAACGCTGCGCTGGCTCTTGCTTTTGCTTTCTCGAACATTCAAAAACTAGTTTTTCCCTGTTTTTGCGCCTGAAAATCAACCATTTCGCTAAAAAACTATGACTTGTTTTAAAGCATTGCTTATTGTATGCTTATCAACTTTCAAAAAAAGCTTTGCAACTAACTATATATCAATCAATTACGAAGAATATAAAAACTCTAAAAACGACTTTTTGAATGTTATAAACGACTTTTTGAATGTTATTTTGCTTTCTAAAAACGACTTTTTGAATGTTTTTGACGACATATATTTTTATATGTCGTTTTTAATACCTATCTTTGCATAACATTCATAATGTCGTCTTAAAAATCAACTGTGTATGGCTGTAAAAATTACAAATAAAGATGTGATACAGAGCTATTTAATGACTGTATCAAAATACGATTTTTCGGTTTACGAAAAACGCATTTTGTACCGCCTTGTAGAAGCGATGCAGTGCGAACTTGAAGGGAAAAAGTTATATCCAGGACTGCGAATCGAGAAGAATCTGTATGATGATAGGGTTGTTTTAATGCCTATTTCTGCGTTTTTAGCAAATGATGATGATGAGAACTACACCCGTGTCAAAAAAGCCTTGTTAGACCTCAGAAACAAGTCATTTGAGTTTGACGATGGGCAAGTATGGAAAGTAATCGGAATTATCGAGAAGCCTCAGTTCAACTACAAGAGAGGCTGGGTTAGATTTGAGATCCAACCGGAAGTGTATAATGCCGTTCTCAACTTCTCAAAGGGATTCAGGAAATACGAGCTCAAAACAGCAATGGAGTTTACGAGCCAATACTCGATGCGGTTCTATGAACTTATGAGCGGACAAGAAAGACCATTGGTTTATACGATAGAGGACTTAAAAATCATGTTCGGCGTACAGAACAAATACAAGCGAAATCCTGATTTTATCAAGCGGATAGTGGTGCCAGCTAAAGAGGAACTGGACGCCAAAAGCCCATACTCTTTTGAATACAAGATTTTGAAAGATGGACGGACATTCCATGCCTTGAAATTGTACCCCAAATACCAACCCGAACATCGGGACGAAGAACTTGAAAAGCATGACCTGCAGAAACAGGTCTGCTTAGGATGGGATTTGGATAGGCTCGTACGGAACTACCTTAAACAGGACTTGTTATTTACCGACCAAGAGATACGGAACAACATAGACCTTTTTAGGGCTGCACAAAAGGAACTTGATATAATGCTGGAGCTTTCCATACTCAAAGGGAAGTCAAGGGAGAAGAAAAACCCAAAAGGGTATATTATCAATGCACTCAAAGGAAAATTGAAAGACAAAGAAAATAATCATGAAAACAGGAGATAGAATTATCGTACCAGCCGAAATCAACGGCTACGGCAGAGATTTACGGGCTATAATAACAGAGATAGAAGAATTTTTCGGGGCAACATTCGTAACGGTGATATTTACAGAGCCATGCCCGGAAGCCTGCGGAAGAACAGGGGGTGTTTACCACGATTTCCAGCTAATAACAGAGTGATTTATTTTGATATAATTGCAATAAAATGCAATAATAATCATTATAAATTGCAATATCAAGACAAATAACCATCTTTGCAACAAGATATAGCATTTTACATCAATGAACAAAGAACAAGAAAGCAGACAAAAGAGGAAAACACCTCTAACGACCATAGCAATAAGTCAAGAATACGCCAAAAAGCTGGACGAATATATACAAGGTTTTGCTCTCACACGCAAAGATTTTGTAGAACTGGCAATCGACTATTTCTTGCGTACAGGGTTTGATATACGTGGAGAAGCGTTTGACCTCTCTCCATTGGAGCGCATAACCAACAGGCTGGAAAGTTCAGTCAAGGTCATGGAACAGCTAAACGAGGGGACAGAGGCGATGCACCAGCTATTACAGGCAGTCCGGGAACAAACCGCTAAGCAGCTTCCGGCTCCTGAAATCATTGCCAATGCTGCCGAAGAAAAAGCTAAGGCTGAAAGCAGGGCTGAAGAACAAGGAAAGGAACTTCAACTCATCCAAAAAGAAAACAACCTGTTACGTAACGAAATCAAGGAACTGCAAGCCTACAAGGAAAAGGCATACCGGGAGTTATGCCGTGTGCGTGATGAACAAAAGACTTTCGGGAAAATAAAAGTAAATACAGAATTATAAAAAGGAGAGAAGTAACTTTTTTACTTCTCTCCTTTTTATCTCAGATCTTAAAAATCATTTGGAATACGCCCGCTTGCGAGGTTATAGCATATTATAATTCTAATTGGGCGATTGATATATGGTTTTATAAGACAAGGTGATGAAACTCACGGAATGTTGTATGCTAACGCTTCGGGTTTTCACATAGAGCAGTTTCCTAATGAAAATGAATGTAAGAATTGTTTTGAAGCATACCTATTCCAACAGGGCAGAAAACACATTTTAAGGAAATGTATCTTCTGCCCTGAATTATAAAAATAGAATTTTTATTGTCTCGACTGAGTATATTAATTCTCCTTTCCTCTTTGTTTAAAGATGAAAGAGTCAAAAATATCTCCAGCAGTTACTCCTATTGAAATATTTCGGATTTGATATCCTTCATTGGGAAAAACAGTTACATTCATTCTATTTTCTTCGATACTGATGGATATACAGCTATCTTCATATTTTTGGGAATCTATGAATTGTTGGTCGTTTCCCATTTGTTTCCCATTTTCTAGAATGGCATATACCCAAAAGTACTTATAATTCTCGCATGTGAAGACATAACTTTTGCCTGCTTGTGAAACTTCTATATTGCTTTTGTTTTTATTTATCTTACTTACATCATTACTTTTCCAAATCATAGGATCCCAATCTCCATCCTTGCTTTCACACGAAAAAAGCATAAGACTTGTCATCAGAAGCAAAAACAGGGTTTTCATTTCGATATTATTGAATGCACATGCTGTATAAATAAATCTTTTGACCATAATTTTGATATTTTTTCTGCAAAGGTAACACTTTTACTAATTGTCACCTATCGCATTTTATAGGTATTTTTACTCCGCTCTATATTTACAGCTCCTGCCTGGCTTGAAGCTCCGCTTTGAGATTGTCCCATTTCTCCTTTCTGATGCGCTGCGCACGCTCCACCTGTCGGGTAATTTCTGCCAGGTTGCCCTTCTTGACGGCGTTAAGGTAGTCGAAGCTTTCCTCCAGCTCCCGGTCAAACCACATACGCAGATCAAAATAGCTTTCACACTTCCGGAAAAAATCCGTCCGGTCAAAACCTCTTTTCACGTAGCCGCAGTTCTTCTTCCTGGTATGGTTGGTTTTAGGTCTTAACTTCTTGGTGTTGCTCCGGTCTTTCCGGCTGACGATGATATTTTTCCCTATGATTTTGGAAATTTCACCCGAATGGTTTAACTTTGCTTGCTAGGTTATAGCACACTATGACCCTAAAGGGTCGTGTGCGAGGGGACACCCCTCGACCCCATCCGCCATCGGCAAGCCCGATGGCGATGCAATCGGAATATCCACCAACGAAAAGAGAAAGGTTATGGCAAAGACAAGCATCAACGTAAGACCCTGCAACATCGGCAGCGCGGAACGGCACAACCTCCGCAGCAAGGA
>NZ_DBLZAX010000032.1:0-5276 GCF_057607445.1 Xylanibacter sp.
AAATATTCGCTAAATTTGAAAGACTAAAACTCACAAATTGGGCAGTTAAAGAGTTCTGCTGTCTGATACAAGAGGATAAATTGAATTGATAGAACTCACCAAAAGAATATGTTTAGAGAAATGCGCCGTAAGCGGCAATTGTTGCCAACAGAAGAAAGCGTTGCCATTCTTGAACGGATGACAAACGGGACGTTGGCTCTTCATGGGGATGACGGCTATCCGTATGCCGTCCCTGTCAGTTATGTATATGCCGATGGCAAAATTTACTTCCACAGTGCCATGCAAGGGCACAAAGTGGATGCCATCCTGCGGAATGACAAGGTCTCGTTCTGCGTAGTGGAGCAGGATGAGGTCAAGCCGGCCGAGTTTACCACCTATTTTCGGAGCGTGATAGTCTTTGGCAAGGCCCGCATACTGACCGACGAGAACGAAAAACGAAATGCCTTAAACCTGCTGGCCGACAAGTATTCGCATGGCGAAGCGGGCATGGAGGCTGAAATGGCCAAAGGGTTCAATCATTTGCTGATGATAGAAATCACAGTAGAGCAGATGACCGGAAAAGAAGCCATCGAACTGACAAGGGGAAGAAACGGATGTTCTTGACAAAGAATGGCTGACTGACGGAGAAAAAGCTGTTTCGCGTCCGCCGAAACAGCTTTTCTACTTTGTTTATGGTTATTCATATTTGTCTTGTATGAAGTGGGTGCGTACCCTTGCTTCATATTCAGGTTTCTTTATTCCGTTCTGCTTGCCACTTTCAATGCACTTCAACAGCCAAGCCATATTTTGTCCCAATGTACGCATGGTTTGCAGTCCTTCTTTATCCTTGCGTACATCATCCGGAGTAAATCCGTGAACCGAGTTCCAGTACTGTGAAGCAACAATCGGCATATTGCAGATGGTGAAATATTGGTTCAGTTGCTCGAATGTAGCGGAAGCTCCTTTATTTATCATTGCTACCTTTTCTGTGTTAAATTTCTGTTTCTATGAACAAAAATCCACTATAATTCTGTATTCACATGTATTTTTCCGAAAGTCTTTTGTTCATCACGGATCCGGCACAGTTCCCGGTAAGCTTTTTCCTTGTAGACTTGCAAGTCTTTGATTTCGTTACGTAATCGGTCGTTTTCTTCCTGTACGTAGCGGAGCTTCTTTCCTTGTTCTTCAGCCCTGCTTTCAGCCTTTGCTTTTTCTTCGACGGCATGGGCAATGATTTCAGGAGCCGGAAGCTGCTTAGCGGTTTGTTCCCGGACTGCCTGTAATAGCTGGCGTATCGCCTCTGTTCCTTCGTTGTGCTGTTCCATGACCTTAGCTGAACTTTCCAGCCTGTTGGTTATGCGCTCCAATGGAGAGAGGTCAAACGCTTCTCCACGTATGTCAAACCCGGTACGTAGGAAATAGTCGATAGCCAGCTCTACAAAGTCCTTTCGTGTAAGGGCAAACCCCTTTATATATTCGTCCAGCTTTTGGGCGTATTCTTGGCTTATCGCTATGGTCGTTAAGGGCGTCTTCCTCTTTTGCTTACTTTCTTGTTCTTTGTTCATTGATGTAAAATGCTATATCTTGTTACAAAGGTAGTTGTTTTCCTTGTTATTGCAATTTATAATGAATATTATTGCGTTTTATTGCAATTATATCAAAATAAATCACTCTGTTATTAGCTGGAAATCATGGTAAACACCCCCTGTTCTTCCGCAGGCTTCCGGGCATGGTTCTGTAAATATCACCGTTACGAATGTTGTCCCGAAAAATTCTTCTATCTCTGTAATGATAGCCCGTAAATCCCTGCCGTATCCGTTAATTTCGGCTGGTACGATAACTCTATCTCCTGTTTTCATGATTATTGCCTTTGTCTTTTAGTTTCCCTTTGAGTGCATTGATAATATATCCTTTTGGGTTTTTCTTTTCCCTTGACTTTCCTTTAAGTATAGCGAGTTCTCCGAGTAAATCAGGAAGTAAACTTTGTGCCGATATAAATAAATCCAAGTTGTTTTTTATTTCTTTGTCGGAATACCCTATCGAGTTCTTCAAATAGCTACGAACTTCTGAAGATAAAGACCAGCTTAGAGAAACTTGCTTTTGCAAATCGTGTTTTTCTAAATCAGGGTCTCTATGTTCCGGTTGGTACACTGGGTAAAACTTTATAGCAGTTATCTTTCGTCCCGATTTGAGAGGGGTGAATTCAAATGTATATGGGCTTACTTCGTCTAATTCTTTTTTTGCAGCTTCTACAACCTTGCGCATAAAATCGTTAACGCGTTTATATTTGTCAGCCACGCAAAACATTTCTTTCAGTTGGTCTATTGAGTAGATTAATGGTGTTTTTTGATTGCTGAGTAGCTCATAAAAGCGCATCGAGAATTGGCTCTTGAAGCTCATGGCGGCTTTTAGCTCATATTTCCGATAGCCTTTGGAGAAATTAAGAATGCAATCCCATACACGTGGATGCACTTGGAAAGAAATCACAGAAGAACGTTTCCGAATGTAGGGAAGTGCGATGATTGATATACTCTGCCAAACTTCATCATCTTCATACTCAAATATTTTTCGTTGGAGCGATTGTAAGGCTTCCTTTACTCTTGCGTAGTTCTTATCTTCTTCTCCATTGAGAAGGCAAGCGATAGGCATAGTAATGTTTATGCAACTGAAAAGGTCATGCTCTATTTTCTGACAGTTATTAGCGAACTTTATGCCTTGTAGCTCCCCTTGAGCCATCTCTACGAGGCGGTAAATTATCCGTTTTTCGTACACGTTAAAGTCATATTTGGCGGTAGTCATAATATAACTTTGAATGAGGTCTTTGTTTACTATTGCCATATTATCAGTATTTTGTGCAAATATAAGCACTAAAAACGACTTATAAAAATAAAAGTCGTATATATTTTGAAATAGTATTCAAAAAGTCGTAGTTAAGTCTTGAATTAGCATTCAAAAAGTCGTAGTTAGTATTCAAAAAGTCGTAGTTTGGCTCGTTTTATTGTTTGTAAAAGGCTGATAATAAGGTATTTTATTCGGAGTTTCGAGAAGCTGATAAGCATATAATAAGCAATGCTTTAAAACAAGTCATAGATTTTTAACGAAATGGCTGATTTTCAACTTTCGGAAAAAGAAAAACGACTTTTTGAATGTTTGAGGAAGCAAAGCAAGAGCTAGCGCAGCGATTTTTGGGGAACGACTTTTCTGGCGCGTTAAAATATGTATCATTTTGTTTATGTATATTATCTAACCGCTAAATTAGGTATGAATTTGGCGGTTGTAATCACCAAATTCGGGTTTTTCAGGTGTGCTATGCTAATTTTCAATAAGCCGCCACTTTCATGATGTGGTAAAATAGTGATTGCAATTTATGTTAAAATACATCAATTTGGATGCCGTTTCGGTATCTATTTTTATCTTTGCAAAAAAAATAAAGGTTATGCAAGTAGTTTCAGCAAGAGAATTTAGGGCTAATCAGGGGAAATACCTAATTAAAGCCAACGAAGGACAATCCGTATTGCTCACAAGCAGGTACGGTAATTTCAAAATTGTTCCTATATCGGAAGAAGATAATTTAACCACACGCATTTGCAGGGGATTGCAGCAAGTGAAGCTGATAGAAGAAGGAAAACTTCCACGTAGAACTATAGAGGACTTACTCGATGAGCTTTGAAATTATACCGACACCTGATTTTTCCCGTTCCCTCAAAGTTCTCGCCAAACGACATAGGTCTTTGAAACAGGATATGTCTGTATTTGTGTCAAGTTTGAAAGAGAATCCTCTGCAAGGGACAGAAATAGCCCCCAACATCAGAAAAGTCAGACTGACAATTACATCTAAGGGGAAAGGTAAATCAGGAGGCGCAAGGGTCATTACCTACTTAATGGCTGTGTCTGAAGATGCGGGGGACGTGTATTTGATAGACATCTATGATAAATCCGACTATGACACAGTAGATGTGTCCGTTATTAAAAAAATGATTGCAGATTTGGGACTATAAATGGAATCCCCTGCCTTTGTCTATTCCTAAAACCTTTTGCAGCTTTTGCCATAGCTGTTTGAAGAACTCCTTGAAGTGAAAATCGTTCAGCCAAATGGTCGTGTTGCCAGCCTTGCTTTTAGCAATGTTTATCTTCACGTTCTTGACCTGGTGCTTTTTTCTGCGTTCTCGGTCGTACAGGAATCCTGAATAGGTTATCTCTTTTCCTGTGAGCAGGAGCCGGATATCGTTGTCTCGGACACCCATTTCCCGGAGTTCCTCGATGTTCTCTTTGGCGTTTTCCATACAGGGGAACAGGTTGGTTATCGGCTTCAGTCTTTCTTCTCCGGTTCTGACTGCCCTGCGTGTGGCTTCCCGTTCCCTTTCGTTTTGGGCGTTTGCTGTACGCAGGTTGCTCTGGAGGTTCTGGCTTTTCATCTCTAGTTCGTAATTCTCCCTTTTCAGTTCCGCAATCTCCTGCTCCTGCCGTTTGACCTTTCCGGAGTTGAAAAGGCTGGCTGTCGCATCGATGACGGTCGTCCCGGCTTTCAGCAAGGCTGTTCCCGTGTCGGCTGCCGCCCCTTTCAGCTTTTCCACCTTTATTTCGGCTGCTGCTTCCTTGAGCTTCTTTTGGGTGTCCTCCAGCTTTTGTCCTGCCTGTTTCACTTTTTCCTCTATGGCGTTGCGCTCATCCTCCATCTGACTGCATTCTTTTTCGATTTGCGCCGCTTTCTCCGCTTCGACCATGTTCTTGTACTGGATGGCGGAAAGGTGCTTACGGTCGGAAGAAATGCCCCTTTCCATGCCAAGGCATTCCGCCAGTATGGTCTGCATTTCCGCCATATCCTGCTTGTTCAGTTTCCGGGTTCTTCCAGTTTCCCCGTCCGTCCAGTCGAAAATCATGTGCGCATGGTAGTTCGGCTTCCATGTTTCCGCGTTCCCGTCCCAAACGCTGGCTCCCTCGTCCTTGTGCGTGTAGATTTGGAACGTGTGTATTCCGAAGCGTTCCTCCAACCTCCCGGCAAAGTCCTGAAGTTGCCGGAGTGTCGTGCCGTCCTCGATTACGACCACTCCCTCCCGGATGGGTGTCGCCTTCTTCTGCATGGACTGCCCGGTGTGCTGCCTGTACTTTTCCCTTATGTCCTCCAGCACGTCTGCTATCTTCATTTCCGACCATTGCTCGTTGCGGTGGGAGAGTTCCGGACGTATGTAGTCGAGTTCCTTGCTGCGGAGGTTGTGCCGTTCCGCGCTGCCGATGTTGCAGGGTCTTACGTTGATGCTTGTCTTTGCCATAACCTTTCTCTTTTCGTTGGTGGATAT
>NZ_DBLZAX010000033.1:0-4896 GCF_057607445.1 Xylanibacter sp.
GTGCCTCGCTCCGACTTCTCCCCGTCCCCCTTGTACGAGCTTTCGCCGTACCGCAGGGGAGGGTGTTCGTCGATTGCTCGGCAGTCGAAAGAATAGCAAGAGGAAACCGGGCTTTGCCCTGTTTTTCCTCTTTCCCTACGGGGTTACTACTGAATATCAGCTGTTTAATTATTTTAACCGCAATTAGTTTGAAATTGTGGTTAAAATAATATCTTTGTAAATCAGAGATTTAATAATATAATTAGCAATTAAAACCGCAATTGTATGGATAAAGAAAGCACCACTTCTGTCACCATTGACCGAAAAACGTTTGCCCGGCTTGACAGGCTGGCAAAGTCCAATAATGTATCAAAGAAAGACTTTCTTTCCTGTGCGCTGGAGTACTTCGAGAAGTACGGCATCAACCCGGTTGAGCATGAGAGCCCGGCAAAGGAAATGCAGAAACTTATCAAACGCTGTGATCAGGTGATAGCGTTCATCAGAAAGCAGGAGCAGGATTTCTTGCGTCCGGCTTGTGAAGCCATGGGCAGTACAAGCATGAGAGTGACCATGAGCATGGACTCGATACTTACGGAAAAAAAGTTCAGCCAATACCAAAAGGACAATGACCTATTCATGCGTGATCTTGCAAGCCTTGCCGGGATAAGGGAGCAGGCTTTGGACCGGGCGGAAAAGGCAGTCGGTCAGTCGAGGGATATGCTTCTGAAGAACCAACAAGCCATTTATGCAAGGCTGGACGCTGTGACGCAAAGGCAGGAGAAGATCTTCTCCTATATCGCAAGCTACATCGATGCGAAAGGAAAAGCCGGGCTTTTCGATGATATAAAAGCCTTGTACAAGGACGAGAAGAACAAAAGGGAAAAGATATGAACGTGAAGATACAGGGAGGCGGTAACGGCACATACGCCAATACAGGCAGTTGTGTTGCGGTGACGAATTATCTCCAGCATGAGGATTTGGAGAGGATGAAGAAAGGGGAGGAGGTGCAGCCGTTCTTCAACCAGTTCCGGGACTACGTGAGCGCAAGGGAGGTTACATTCAAGATAGACAACAACAAGGCTAAGTTAAGCCGGACTGACGCAAAGTTCTATGTTATCACCGTCAGCCCTTCAGAGAAGGAGCTGCGCTGTATGGGCAGGACTCCGCAGGAGCGTGCGGAAGCCTTGCAGCGGTACATCCGGCAGGACGTGATGAGAAACTATGCGGAGGGTTTCGGAAAAGGCTTGAGAAGCGATGATGTGGAATATTACGCAAAGATCCATTTCAACCGGGACGGTGACAGTGACAGCGATATGCACGCACATATCATCGTCAGTCGGAAAGACCGGAGCAACACCAAAAAGTTAAGCCCTAAAACGAATCACACCGGAAAGAAGAACTGCGGCAACGTGAAGGGAGGTTTTGACCGGACGGATTTTTTCCGGAAGTGTGAAAGCTCTTTTGATCGGCGCATGGGGTTTGACCGGGAGCCGGAGGAAAGCTTCGACTATCTTAACGCTGTCAAGAACGGAAGCCCGGCGGAAATAGCCCGGCAGGTGGAACGTGCGGAACGCATCAGAAAGGAGAAATGGGACAATCTCAAAGCGGAGCTTCAATCCCGGCAGGAACCGGAGAAGTCAAAAATTCAACAGGTGGAGAAAACGCCGGACATCGAGCAGCCTATTCCCAAAAAGAAGCAGCAGGAGGAAGATCTGGAACTCCTGAAGAAGCCCAAAAGGAGTAGAGGTTGCGGAATGGGCATGTGATTTTTCTATTTTCCGGCACAAAGGTAACTCCGCACGCCGTATTTGTAAAGGGACGTTTCACTCTCCGGGTAAAAAATCTCCTGTGCTCGCTTCGCTCGTGCGGTATTTTTTACCCTTCGCCCTTGACAAATACTCTGTGCTTCGCTGGCAGGTGTTTAGGAAAAAAGAAAAAAATGTTGTTCTTTGGTTGGTGTCCGTTTTGTCATTTTGTTACCGGGATTTGTCCGCATGGTGGGAGAACCGCACCGATCAGCTGGATATGCAATATCATTTTGTAATAACTGGCAGGTTGTTTTTGTAGTTAATGTTCTGATATCGCTTTCCTTTTGCTCTTAGCCTGTATAAGTGTATATTTCTCGATTTATTAATGAAAAGAAATGTTCGTTTGTTTTATGATTTCATATGGGAAGGGAGATATACAAGTATCCTCCCTTCCCATATAATTTAGTAATTTTTTTCTTCTGCTTGTGTTGTTCTAATAGCTGTTCTTCTGCCTGAATTTGTTGTTAAAGTAAAAACAGAATTATCTTTTGTGTAATATCCTTTACAGAATATAGGAAGTCCAAAATAAACTTCTGAATAATTGATCTTGAAAGCATTTTTTATATCATCTAAAGAATTGATTGGCTTCTCCTTGTGTATCGTCAGAAATAAGATATAGTGTGATTGTTGATTTTTGCAATATTTTTGTGTCTTTAGATGAAAAGTTTCCACCTGCACTAAAAATTATAATAAACGGTAGAGAAAACTATTCCCTACCGTTGTTTCCATACACTATTGTAACAATTACTTATTTATTTTGGCTAATATTCAAACGACATGAATAATTTCGATCTACCATTACTATTTCTAATACTCTGCATTTTCCTGTTTTATTCGGGCTAACATTTATTGCAAATTTTGTCTCCGACTGTTTTACAATCGAAAACCATTCCCCATTAATAGAAAAAGGGAGAGTAGTCTGATTATCAAATTCTATCATTTTACTATTGTCATAAATTTCTGAAAATTTCCAATTCATCCCTTGAGTCGTAGCAGTCAATTGTTTTCCATTAGAATCAACAGTTGTATCATTAATTGATAATCCGATTGTATCAGATTGTTTCCCGTCAATTGTTTCTTCAAATGAAGGTGTTGAGCATGAAGAGAATATAGAGAACATAACAAGTGACAATAGCTTAAGAAAATTTAACCGCTTCATATTACAGTTCTACTTTTAATAGTTTTTTATTATTGTCAAAATCTAAACCTACTTGATCGTAATATCCATCAGAGTATCCATCCCATCCCCAATTTATATGAAAATGCACAACTGTATTAAACAAAGATAAAGGAACTGCATATACATTTTCTGTCGTAATAAAAGTACCATTTATCCAAACATCACGAACAATAACTATAACCATAAAACTCTCAAAGAAACCATCCACAACAAAAGCATGTCCTTCTCCATTGCTGTTTGTCCCTCTCATGTAAAATGGAGCATTAAATGAGGCTGGAGTAAAAAAGCTTGTATGTGGATCAGAGTAATAAGTAGAAAATTCGCTATAATCCTGGACTCCGCTAGTTTTGTATCCATAACTAATGAAAGCATTATTGGCATTATAAATATTAGAACCACTTCCAGAACAGTCATATTTCATATTTACTTTTTGTCCAATATCAGCCATTAATCTTGCAACTTCTTCTCTCCTTTCTTTATCTTCTATAGCTGTTTGGCTTATCCTTTGTTTGCTTGTAAGCAATTTCCAATTATATGTAGGAGGATATTTGTGATAAGCCATGATTTGAGCTATTGCGACTGCGACACATCCAACAGGAGCTTTTCCTGATCCGCATTGAAAAGGAACATTGTTATTGTATGGGCTTCCTTGTCCCCATTTGACAGGAACAAAAAAGCTTTGGGTGCCATCACCTTCTGTTCCTGCAGGATAAACGTATAAACGACCTTTATAAATGAATGTAGTATCCCCACTTTGTTCTGTAGTAGTCATTTCAGGCAAAGGTACAAAAGGGTAATTTAAAAGCGAGTCACTTGCGTCAGGAGGTATTGTTGTTGGATCTCCCCATATAACGTTTGCCCTAGATTTATATTTGGCCTTATAAGTATTCATTAGTTCACTCATCTTATCACGATTACCAAGAATTTCTGTAACCTTTGAGATCTTTTTATTCAAAAATATAGGTAAAAGTCTAATATATTGAGCCAAGCCTTCATTGTATAATGTATCAGCCAAGCTGCCTTGTGGACTATAAGCCAATACGTAAGGATATCTAATATCATCAGATATTAAAGCAAAACCTTCTGATGTCCCTTCTTTTACGATAAATTTATATACGCCAACGGAATCAAGAATTGCAGATCTGCTATTTGATGTAAGAGACATATCTAACTTTCCATCTGCTATAATAGAAAATTTGCATTCAGATCTGCTGCTAGTATTTTTCTGTAAATTTTTTAAATATAAAAGAAGATTTTCTTCAGCAATGTTCCGTGTAACCTTGTACTTATTT
The DNA here is from genome assembly GCF_057607445.1 of Xylanibacter sp. NCBI lineage: Bacteria > Pseudomonadati > Bacteroidota > Bacteroidia > Bacteroidales > Prevotellaceae > Xylanibacter > Xylanibacter sp. The sequence continues at coordinate 4,260 of NZ_DBLZAX010000033.1, forward strand.
TTTTTTAGGATATCAAGATGAGCAAACTCAATTGAATTTTTCTCTTTAGACATAATATTGTCACTATCGTTATTGCAACTTGCAAGAAATAGCAAGATTGTGAAAAGAATAAAAACGTTTTTTTTCATAAGCATATCTTTTTAAGTTTATTTAAAAACGAATCTACAAATTATAAACGAATCTACAAAAAATAATATATTAAATGATATAGGGAAAACTTTTTAAAAGAGTAAAAAGATAAGTATTGTGAATAAAATGAAAGTACGATTCATAGTTATCCTTTGAGTTTAGTAGATGTTTGGTTATAATTCTGTATTTACGCGTATTTTTCCGAAAGTCTTTTGTTCATCACGTACCCGGCATAGTTCCTGATGCGCCTTTTCCTTGTATTCCTGCAAAGCGGAGTTCTCGGAGCGCAGCCGGGCAATCTCCCTTTCTTGTTCTTCGCTTTTTGCTTCTGCCTTTGCTTTTTCTTCCGCAACATGGGCGATCAGTTCCGGCGCAGGGAGTTGTTTTGCGGTCTGTTCCCGAACAGCTTGGAGAAGCTGGCGTACCGCTTCCGTTCCCTCGTTGCTGGTCTGCATGGTTGCTTTTACCTCTTTCAGTTCTCCGATAATCTTTTCCAATGGAGAGTAAT
>NZ_DBLZAX010000034.1:0-3975 GCF_057607445.1 Xylanibacter sp.
ATTGCCAGATAGGAGGTTTTCTTCAGCTGGTCAATTTTTAATTTTGACCTGTACACTTTCAGCGTGTCAGCCGTAATACGGTCTGATTGTTTGTATAGGATTGTCTGGGCCAGAGCCTGGTTGACATCATCTATAATATGTTCTTTCGCGGTTGTATAGTTGCCGTAACTCAGGAACAATGATGGAATCATCAAAGATAGAAATACTGTTACTGCTGTTATAGGTTTCATATTATATTTCTTAAATTACTATCATCTACAAATATACAACAAACCATATATTCATTGCATTAGATTAATCTTTTTGTTCTTCTGAACATAGATAAAATAAAATCGGGAGAATCTTTAGGTGTATTTCCGTCAGGTTCTCCCTTAAAATATTTACTGTTTCTTTATTGTAAATTCCAATTTCTGAAGTCCATCCATATATACATTGACAAGAATGAGTGCATAATGGGCTTTTTCACCGGATTTCATGGATAGAATGTTATTAAATTCATTTTCAGGTATGGCCTCATTGAACATTGGATCGTTTCTCACCAGTCTGAGTTCATCCGTAAAAGGAGACAAGACAAATGAATAGATTGCCATATAAGGAACCTTCTGGAATTCTATCCAATTCGGATCATCTTTAGGGAGTACATCTTCTATCCAGAGCCGGGCCATGTCATAAGGTGGTAACTGGTCTCCGTTACTATATCTTATATTCCCTTCGCTATCAACCAGCAGCTCTTTTTCCATTGCATACTTATTGAAGGGACATTTATCATGATATACAATATCTTCTTCCGAATTAATTTCTTTATCTTCCGGTTCTTCCGGCTCGGTTATCACTCGGTCATCAAGAATTCTAATAAGTGAATATGTGCGGTCAAAACCATCCATTGGAGGATTGGCGAGGATAGTCCGTTTTACCGAAAGGTAATATTCATGTCCTCTTTCATATGTAAATCCTTCAATTCTTCCAAAGGCAAGCGGCTCCAATACACCGGGATTGTCTTCAGACATAACAAGCATACATTCTACTGGAGTATCACTGCCCCATGGTATGTATGTACCTGTTTCTGCTGAAACGGACATCTTGATTTCATTGACAATGTCATGAGACTCATCTTTGCTACACCCTATAACGAAAAGAGCTGCAAATAAAATAGAAGAGATTATAATTCTATTCATGCTCATATAGTTGTTCTCAGTGGCTCATCTGAGAGAATTAAAGTCCAACATGTAGAAACGTGAGCCAATAAAATCAACAAAACAAAGACTACATGTATATTACGTTTCTATATTTTTTCTTACTTTGCAAGTATATATTAGAATTTTCTTTTTTGCTCATTTGCAAATATATGAAATGAATTTGTATTTAATGAAATATAAAGAATTTATTTATAGTAAAACATATACTTATATTATTATGTTCTGTGATATCATCCTGGGGAATTGCACAAGAACCTATGTCAAAACCAATACCGGTATTAACATTAGGGACTTTTCATTTTGATTTTCCTAACCTGGATAAAATCCAATATGCAAAAGATGAAATGATTGATGTCCTTGAGCCCAGATACCAGGATGAAATAAATAAATTAGTCAATGCGTTATCAGAGTTTGCTCCAACTATTATTGTGATTGAACGTCCAGTGAAAATGCAGGCAGAAATAGATTCTTTATATAAATTATATCAAGAAGATAAATATTTTTACATCGAGAAGAGTATGAACAAATAGGGTTTCGGCTGGCTAAAAAGTTAGGTATCAATCGTATTCACTGTGTTGATGAATGGGGTAAACATTATAATGACATTGCAGAACTATTGGAGGATAAAAACTCCGATGATTTTATACAATTTGAAAACAGTTTCTATAATCATCAAGACTCAATTAAGGAGTATTATCCAGAATCGGTCTTTAAGGAATATGGGATAATACCCGAACTGATTTTACTTAATAATCCGGAGAACATCAAGAGGAGCTTAGGGAACTATTTAATTGGACATTTCAAATACGAAGCTAATGGTGACGATTTTACTGGGGTGGATTTTGAAACCGGACGATGGTTTAACCGGAATTTGCGTATATTCAGGAATATACAGAGAATAAAAACAGAGTCCAAATATAGAATTCTTATAATCTTCGGTTCTGGACATATGAATATATTAAATTATCTGTTTGAATGTTCACCTGAATATTGTCTGTATGATGTCTCAAACTATTTGAATATACAGAATTGAGATAGCAAGAAGGGAGAATATATCGGCAATACGTCGAAAAATTCTCCCTTAAACTTTATGAAACAAAATGCGTTTACTGTTTTTCTGTAAATAGAATAGCTATAAATATATATCCTTTAAGCTGATAATCACTTTGGAGAACTTTTCCAGTGCGTTCAAGCCGAGCAAGTCGTCTTATGCACCATCGGAAAAGGAGTTGGTATTGACATTATTTATTTCAACACATCAAATCTTTCATTTTCCTTCTGAGCATATTTATTGAAGAAGTCTATCACATTTGGATAGAAATTCTCAAAATTTCCATACTTTGACTGTTTCTTTTCGTATTTTCTCAATAAGGTAACCAGTTCAGGCATCCATCTGAAATTACGTTGTATCTGTTCCAGAAACACATTTCTTATTTCTTCTGTCTTGAATTCGTTATCAAGCATATAACAGATAACAGCAGCACGGACAAGAGATTCATTTATCATTGTCTGCCAATTGCCATAGGCCTGTTGTGACATACTAACCTGTGAGTTCAAATACAAAACATTAGCTGCTTCTTCCAGTTGTTTTACATGATCCGGGTATTTACTTTCATCCAAATAATGATTGATGAAAGAATGGTTAAATTCATGAATCAGTGTAGGCAGAAATCTATTGTTATACATTGGTATATCCTCTTCGTTTACGAAATAACCTACAATGGCATAGACATCTTTCTTTTGTCCTTTTAATTGCCTTTCTACACCATAATTCCCACCACCATTACAGAATCCGATTATGATAGTATAGTTTTCCTGAGGTTCATTACCATAGAAATTTGAATACCAGTCCGCATCAAAGGAGTTTGTTACATTTTCCTGAAAAGATTTAATACCTTTTTCGTAAATATCGTTGTGAGTTTTAAAAAACTCATTGAACTTTGTATCCTTATAAAAGTTATTGAGATAAGACAGGAATTTATCTTTATCTACATCTGTCCATCTATCATCCAGTTTAGGACTATCTTTCTCTATTAAAGATAGAATTCCATCTTTGTTTTTCAGATGTACTGCCATTGACATAACTGCATCATAAGATATGCCATAATTATTTCTTAGTTCTTTCATATATTGGACTGCCGGATGTTCTGTATTATCCTTAAAATAGCTGTCCATGTCCTTTATGTATTGTCCTGCCATATCCATGTGATATTCAGGAAAACCAGCCATACGGGATAATATACTCATAAGTTCCACATTTTCATTGACCTGTGGAATAATAGATTGTGCCTTTGCACAAAGACATGCTATGAACAAGGCGAAAACTAAAATAATTTTTTTCATTTTGTCAACAGTTTATATTTATAAAATTAGAAAAGCTGATTTGTGTCACTACACAATATGGGATGCATTTGAATATGTCGCATTCGGGACTGCTGCTATATCTTGTGTTGCCATAACTTTCATTCCATTTAATGGAATCAGTAGCATAGTTCATTTTTACGAATCCATTATTATATGTTCCTTTGATCTTGTAGGATTTGTCATAGATATAACCATTGGCATAATACCCTTTTATATTCCGTAGTGTATCGAATATATGTCCATTGGCGTAATTCCCTAAAACTTTACCTTCTGAATCAAGAATATAGCCATTGCTATAGGTCATGCGGGATGTAGTGCCACATGAACAAAGAATGAAGAAAACTATTGGGATAATATAATATATCGTTTTCATTTGAGGAAATCTATTTGTGAATAATATTATAGCTTCAGTAAT
>NZ_DBLZAX010000035.1:0-3176 GCF_057607445.1 Xylanibacter sp.
GTGCCACATGAACAAAGAATGAAGAAAACTATTGGGATAATATAATATATCGTTTTCATTTGAGGAAATCTATTTGTGAATAATATTATAGCTTCAGTAATTCATAACAATGGCAATCAACAAAGCGGCCGTTCTTGAAGCAGGCTTTTCTGAGGATGCCGCACTTATGGGAGCCGGCTTTTTCGAGAACCTTCCACGGCCTGCTTGACGGCTTCCGACATTATGCTCTTGAATTATTTTTCCATATTATAATGATTGAGAAGTCAGCAAAAAGTTAAGTTGATCCCCAACTCCTGCATGGCTTTCATTGAGCATGTCGATGAAGTCCGTATATTTCAACGGATACTTTCCCGCATACTCCTTATAGAACCCGGATATGACGCTCATCAGTTCACCGTATCCTATCTGTTCCGCAATACGGATCAGCGCCAGAGGACCTTTTCTGTAAATCACGGTATTATTGTTGTTTGTCACGACATTGACGACAGGTTCATCCTGCGGGGTTCCCTTGATTTTCTCGTATTCCGACTGGCACCAGTCAAGTTGGGTTTCGTAGTATGCGTTGCCACAGACATACCGGATAAACATGAGGGTCATGAACTCATTCAGCGTCTCTTTGATGAAATAGGCACCAGGTTGTCCGTCATCAATGAGCAGCGTCCATTCCCCCAGCCACCGGTGCCCGATTTCGTGCATCAGCGGATATATGTCGGGTTTTGTGGAGAACTTCTCCTGCGAAGCGGAGATGAAACCGATATTGTATCTGTTGCTGAACCCTTCTCCGTTATGGAACAGATACACGGGAAGAGCCGTCACATTCCGCTCTGCGGAAATATAGTCTTCTCCATAGACTTTGCCAAAAAATACGATAGCGGCTTGAGTCAGTACAAGCAGTTCTTCATACCTCTCCCTGCCGCACTGCATGTCCTTGATCTGGTAGATAGACAGCTTGCCCGGGATGTATTCATCTGTCCGTTGATAAGCTTCATCGCGTATGAAGGCCAGCGTCAACGACTGCGACAGGATATGGTTCAATTTGCCGCTGTATTTAGTGGTATCGCCCGAATCCAGCGGGTATGAACAGATAAGGGAAAGTGAATCCGGTGTTTCCGCATTCAAGGCTACATCCATGAAAGTATTCGGTACATAAGGATAGAAATATTCTCCGAAACTTGTCTCCCACAATTCCGCATCCCCTTTCCCATAAATGAAAAATGAGGAAAGATTTGTATAGTTGTAGGCCATGCTGACGGAAATTTTCTGCGACGACACTTTCCGGAACACTATACTCTTGGATTCCCTGTGCAATTCATATTCAAAATCTCCACTATTGATATTCAAGTTGTCAATGGAGAATTCCTGACCGCCCCCGAAATTCATGGATACGCTGTCCTTGTCCTGGAAATCCAGCGAGAAAGAACATTTGACATGAAGATTGGAGGCTTCCTGATTCACCTTGCTGATGTCAAGCGTATAATTTTTGACTTCTTCTGCCATTGCAACCCGGCACAACAGCAGAATCAATGCAGCAATGAAACATATTCTTCTCATAAATTTTCTACATGCTTTTCTTTATTATGCCCCTAAAGATACGCATAATCCACAAATTCACTGTATTGGATTAACCTTTTTGTTCTTCTGAATCATAGATTAATTAAAATAGGGAAAACCTTTCGGCTATATCCGTCAGGTTCTCCCTTACTTACGTTTGTTTTTCCAAATAACTGTTGTGATTAGTTTGAGTTAACTTATCAAAACCGCATCCTGTATTTCCATCTCTGCCGGCAGACGGGAAAGCAGGAGTTCCGCCATTGCCCCGTTCTGCGGAATCAGTGCCGGGAAGTCTGTTTTGCCAGGCTTATATATTTCAGTCGCTACGTTATACAAGTCCCAAGCGGTAACCTGTCCCTTTTCGCGGACCAGTTTCAGCACCTCTTCCGTGAAGATGGAAATCTGGCTCTGGTTAAGCGGGTAGGTTTCCACGGAGGATGACAGGTTCCTGTCCGAACTGTCATGGGAGACACGCAATGCTGTCAGCAGCCCGATATACATATACACTTCCTCCAGTGAGACGATTCTGCGTTTCAGTCGCTGAATCCTTGCGATGTCCTCGTTCATGTTCACCTCGAAGTTTGCCAGCCATCCGTCCACCGTCTCGAATACCCCTTCCGTTGTCACCTTGTTCTTTCCGTAATTGCAGATGCTCCTTTCCGGCGAGAGGATACACTGGTTATGGCATACTTTCACGCACGGGCCTATGGCAGCCTGTATGCCGTCCTGATGATAGGCGACAACCAGCGTAGTTGTCAGCTCGTCCGTTTCCCAGTCCTTGATCCGGATGGTAGCGAAGATGCGTCGGAGGATGTGGGCTTCCACTGCTTTTTCACCAAGTGTCTGTTCCACCTGCGGGAGAATGCTCACTCCCGGCTGTGTCTTGTTCCTATTCTGTGCCGCAAAGATTTCTTCCACCTCGTAATCGAGGTTGTATTTCTCGCAAATGTCCATCATACGCTGCAGGACCTGGTAGTGATAGATGCCTTGGACAGGCTTGCCGTAGATGTCATTTTCTTTGTAGGTACGCTGGAGAGTCTCGAAGTTCATTACTTCGATTCCGTTGTTCTGAAAATCAAACTGCTGTTGTTTTTCCAATACTGCCATTGCTTCCATAATCTTGAATTTTATAAAGTTAATACTATGATTGTCTATCTTTTTTCAGGTATGTATCTGCCATCCGTGGAACGGTTCAAGTGTCACGGCGAAGGATTGGTCGGGTATTCCGTGATAGAGCAGACCGCCTACAATGCCGATGCTTCCATCTGGATAGCGTTGCGTGAAGCCGAACGAGTACGGGGCATGGTCATAATAGAGCGAGATTTCGCTTGGATGGTCTAGGTTCTCCTCCCATTTTTTCAGTCTGTCCAGACAATTCTGGAGTGATGTGTCACCGATGGATTCGGCGTAACGCTTTACATTCTGGAAATGTTCTTCATTCAGGATTTTCATGACTCATTGTATTTTATCTGTTAAACACTTCCGGCTCCGGGAGCCGGTATTTTTTATTTTTCACCTGCCTGACTGTCCCGTGACCGTACCCGCAAGGTTTGGCGAAAGAAAATACCGCAGCCATCGGCGAGGATGATTTTCTTTCAGCCAACCCCATAGGGGCCTGACCTTGT
>NZ_DBLZAX010000036.1:0-2939 GCF_057607445.1 Xylanibacter sp.
GTAAGTATTCGATAAACTCCCTCGTATATTGGGTAACGTATGTTCATAATGTCGTTTATTCATTTTATCGTTCTATGATTTATTGTTACATCAATTCAACCCAAAGATGTGCGGGTTCTATAGTAATTGATATTATCCCTACTAATGGAGCGGATAAAAGGAAGTTTTTCCCCTTTGCCCCTTATTTTCCTGTGACAAATGTGATAAAGCGATATTTTTATCCCTACTTTCCCGCCATAATTGGTATAAAAGGGTATTCTTTCCCTTATTTTCCCTATTTATCGGGGATAATGAAGATAAAAACGGCACTTTATTCCCTATTTTCCCGTCTTGATTGGCATAAAACGGTAGTTTTCCCGTGTTTAGGCGAGATTTACGAAGGTATCAGGAGTCTTTCTTGGGAGATTCCGGTGACGTAACGGATAATATCTTGCCCTTGGATAACAGATTGTCAGGTAACAATTCGGCCAGATCCATCGAGTAGTCATCGTCATAATCATGTATATGTTCAAGGAAGTAGATCAGCCACGTGCGGAAGTCAGCCCCGGCAGCCTTGCAGCAGCCGAAGAACGAGTAGAGCACCGCCGCATCTTCAGCGGCATCATTATTGCCACAGAACAGGTAATTACGTCTGCCGCACGCGACAGGCCGCACTTTATTTTCTATCTCGTTATTATCCGGTCTGTAACGACCGTCCAGATGGTACCTGGAGAGTTTGTCGAACCTTCCGTATGTATATTTTATGGCTTTTCCGATCGGACTGTCTTTCATTACTTTGGGATATTCATTGACCAGCCATTTCTCGAAGCGCACAAGTATGGGATATGCAAGACGTGCCCTAAGTTCAGCCCTCTGTTCGTAAGTCAGGCGTTCATCGTCAGCCTTACGCTCCACGTCATAAAGCAACTGTATCTGTGCGAGCGCATAGTCGGCACGCTGCATGTCATTCTTTCTTGCCTCCCAAAAATGTCTGCGTGCATGGGCCCAACAGCCAAGAAGGATAATACCTTTCTTGGCGTCCAGCATCTCGTACCTTTCGTATCCGTCCGTCTGTATGGCTCCCCGGAACTTGCCGAAGAGTTTCAGCACCACCTTTCCACTTCGGGAACCCTTGTCATAGTAAAAGAACTGACGTCCGGTCATGACACTGCGCACAAGCCAGATATAACCTTTGACCGTCTTGTGTCTCTCGTCATTCATCACGGGGATTGTCGTTTCATCCGACTGTATGTAGTCAGTCTGCATCACCAGCTCCCATAATCGGAAGTAAAGGGGCCTTAGCAAATCCGCCACATCCTTGAACCAGTCGTTGACCGTTGACGCGGGGAGATGTACCCCCACACGTTTGAACTGTTCCAGTTGCCTGTGGAACGGTATGTGATCCACATATTTCCCTATCATCATGTCTGCCAGCAATGAGGCAGAGGCATAGCTCTTTGCTATTGGCATGACGGGAAGCGGGCCGGTCTTGAACTCGTTTGTACCCTTCCGTTTGGCTGTATGGCGCACTATCCTGCGGATATAGAACTTCTCGGGCTCGTGCATAAGGATCTCGGTCACTTCCTCTCCGGGAAGGAGCGTCCACTCTTCCGGATTATACCCTTCGGGATATATATGGACCACCTCACGCTCAAGATTCTCCGGAAGGGATTTTCTCGCAGGATGCTGCTTCCCCGCTTTTTTACGGGCGATGATCGCTTCTCTGGTAGCCTTCAACTCCTTTTCTGCTTCTTCTGCGGCTTCAGCCTCCTGGGGAAGCATGTCAAAGCCTTCAAAATCCAGCCAGCGGTCCTGGGCGTCAGGCTTTATGAACTTTTCCGCCTTCTTACCGTACAACTGCCGTTCAAGATAGGATACACGTTGCTCCAGACTGTTGATTTTTGCTTCCTTTTGGGCGATTATGGCATCCTTGTCAGACAATAAAGCCTCATACACCTCTTTGTCCGCAGCTTTAAGGGGCTGCGTGGACACCATCTCCTTCAACCGGCTGTTTTCTCTATACAGACAGTCGCATTTGTGCATGAGATCCTTTATCAGTAATTCCTTATCGGTTGGCATAATCGTTTAAATATGATGCTAAGATACTAAAAAACAGCCGGAATACGGCATTGTATATGTTATAATTTGTTACAACTACAACCCATGGAAACCACTCCTTTTATAACGCCTGACCTTGCTGCCGTCCATTCCTTGAACCATCATCACAAGGTCATTCCAGAAGGTTTCAATCGCTTTAATCCGACCTTCCTCCGTATTTATGACCGGCAGATGGAAGTGCCCATGTTCCAGCCTCATATGGTATATCACCAGACCACCATATTCCATATGGAGGATTTTCATACAGGTACAATTCGCATTGATAAAAATGAAAGCGTCACCGTCCCGTACATTCTTTCCCATCTGGTTGGTCACGATGCCGCTAAGCGTATAAAAACTCTTACGCATGTCTGTCGGATACGGGTAAAGATAATATCTGTTGGATTCATTCAAAGAAAACATAGGCTAACGGTTTGAATTCAAAAATATCAGGGTTTGCAATACCTCCGGTGACAAAGGGCTGTTCAAGCGGACTGTGACGCCATTGGGATAGGAGATCTCACATAGCGGCTGGGGAATTGGCGACGGGCTGACCGGAGGGGCAGACAGCAGGGATTTCTCCTTATGGGGAAGACTGACCTGGCCCTTACTGTTTACCTTTACCGGGATAAAGCCGCCTTTGCGCAACAGCTTGGAACGCCACTCGTAGAAACGTTTGGGACGAATACATTCATTCGAACAAAAATCCATAACTGACAGTCCGCTCGACTTGAAACGGGAATAAATAGATTCAAAATCTTCCATGGTCCATTGATGTGACATAACAATTGAGCTTTTTTACTTTGATTACAAAAGTAATATCACATTTTTAGAATGAAAGGGGGAGTTTATCGAATGCTTAC
>NZ_DBLZAX010000037.1:0-2743 GCF_057607445.1 Xylanibacter sp.
GTTATAGTTGTGCTGTAATTTTGCCATTGTAATCTTGCAACAACTATAACTTTTTTACTTATGACAAAACAAGAGTATTTAGAGAAACAATCAGAAGTATTATCTGGCGGGAAACGGTTAAAGTTAATTTTAGCAGAACATGGCGTTCCTTATTCCACTTATAACTATTGGCGTAATAAATTTACATCCAGCGAAGAGAATTTACCTATAGCACCGATATCTATAAATGATGCGGAAGTTGCTGGAAGGCATTCAACTTTAGAGAAAGTTGATGCAACCGGTGTTGTCTTGGCATTTCCTAATGGACTCCGAGCCCATTTCGGTCGTGGCAGTGAACAAGTTTTAATGGAAGTACTAAATAAAAGTTTAAGCCATGTTCTGTCTGAATGATACAATGCGTTATCACCTGTGTCCGGGATACACGGACATGCGTAAAGGAATAAACTCCCTGGTAGGCGTAGTCAAAGAGAAGATGTGTGCCAACATACTGAATGGTGATGTGTTTATTTTTATCAGTCACAGCCGAAAACTCATGAAACTGCTCCATGCAGAGGATGGCGGTATGGTCATGTACGTAAAACGGCTTGAAGCCGGAAGGTTCAAGTTGCCCCAATATGACCCGCAAAGCAGGTGCTACCCGATGGAATGGCGTGACCTGGTAGTCATGGTAGAAGGTATCCGGGAAGATCCATCAGCCCGCCTTCGCAGATTACGGGCAGAACGTACGGAATACCATGTATAGATGAGATTTCTTATGATATTTATGCCCTAAAATTTGCATACGTTCTTGAATCTTAGTATCTTTACTTAAATCAAAAATGGATATGGCCCCAGAGGAAATCTTGCATATGACCATTGACTCATTGATAAAAACCAATGAGCAGCAGGCGCGCCAGATAGAGGAAATGTCCGTGCGTATCAAGGAGCTTACCGCCCAACTTGCCTGGTTCCAACGTCGCATGTTCGGACGCAGTAGCGAGAAAAGGATGATGCTTGATGGACAACTCACTCTGTTTGACAACACGGAGGAGTGCCCATCATCCACCAGTATGGAGGAAGATGGAATAGAGGAAAAAAACGAACGTGCCGTCATATCACGCCAGGGCCGGCACAGAAGCAGAGAAAACTGGGAGAATCTTCCCGTGATGGAAACAGTCGTCCATGAACCGGAAAACGTAGACCTGGAACGTTACCGCAGAATTGGGGAAGAAATCACGTATGTAGTGGAACACAAGCCGGGCAAACTATACCGTGTCGCCCATGTACGTCCCAAATATGGTCTTATTAATCCCGCAGAAATTGTAGAGAGGGGCAAGGGTGTACTTATTGCCCCCATGCCTTTGTTCCCCATATATAAAGGCGTTCCCGGAGCAAGTCTTCTGGCCGAAATCCTCCTGCAGAAATATGAATACCACATGCCGTTCTACCGCCAGATCAAGCAGCTGGCGCATCTGGGCATGAACGGGTTGAAGGAAGCGACCATTACCGGGTGGTTCAAACGTTCGATGGAACTGCTCCGTCCTCTGCACACTGCCTTGGTAAAAGAAATACTGAAAAGTGACTACTGCCAGGCAGATGAGACAACCACGAATGTAATCAATCCTGAAAAGCATGCTACGGACCGTGAATATGTCTGGATGATACGTGCCGTGACAGAGAAACTTGTAGCCTTTTTCTATGAGGAAGGATCCAGATCCGGAGAAGTCATCAAGGATCTTACGGACAAATACAATTTTAAGGGCTATCTGCAATGTGACGGTTTTTCTGGCTATACAGCCGTGTATAAGCCGGGCTTTGGCGTGACCCTTGTGAACTGTCTTGTACATATACGCCGTTATTTTGAGCAGGCGCTTGAAGAGAACCGCAAGCCTGCCTCATGGTTCCTTTGCAAAATACAGGAGCTTTACCACATAGAGCATGAATGTGACAAGAAGGGAATGACTCCTGACCAGCGCAAATTGGAAAGGCTGGCTCGTTCCAAACCGCTGATGGAGGAAATGTACAAGTGGATGGAAACTGAAGGCCTGTGTTACAGTCAAAGCACATTGATAGGGAAGGCTGTCAGTTATGCTTATACCCGATGGAATAATATGATGCACGTACTTGATGACGGAAGACTGCTGCTTGACAATAATCTTGCGGAGAATGAGATACGCCCCATTACACTCGGACGTAAGAATTACCTCTTCTGCGGGAACCATGAGGCGGCAGAAAACATGTGCGTTGTTACATCTTTGTTGGCTACTTGTCGGAACCACCATGTAAATCCCAGAACCTATCTAAACGATATTATTGCCAGAATGCCGTATATGGAAAAGGCTTCGGAAAAGGAACTGGTAGAGATACTACCTCATAGGTGGATACTCTCACATCCTGAAGCTACAATATCAGACATACGCAAACAGGCCAATTGATAACCGGAACATATTAAAACAACGATCATTGAACATGGAGGTAATCTAAGGCAAACGAGTCATCAGGAATGTTTAAACGGTTGAAATAAATAAAATTGACAAATAAAATCATATTTTGTCAGATTTGTTTTGTGGTCTCAAATTAAATACTTACGTTTGCGACATGACAATATCTCCATAGTGGAGAAGCGGATACCAGACCTTAACACCTAAAAAAAGACGCCTAACCAAAGCCAAGGCTATGTGAAAGGCAAGATCTTTTTTTCCGGGAATCTATGTTGATTCCCGGTTTTTTTATGCTTATTTTTCTTTATCCTTTTTAGGAGGGG
>NZ_DBLZAX010000038.1:0-2532 GCF_057607445.1 Xylanibacter sp.
GCAGAGATTACTTGTGATAACGCGCAGTATGAGAAGATTCCGGAAAATTGGTGTGTCTGCAAATTGGTCGATATATGTTCTTTCTTGTCAAGAGGAAAATCACCCAAATACTCGGAATACGATAAAACATACCCTGTATTTGCTCAAAAATGTAATCTAAAAGATGGTGGCATATCATTAGAGCAAGCAAGATTTTTAGACCCTTCTACGATTAACAAGTGGAATGAAGTTTACAAATTACAAACTGGGGATATTCTTGTAAATTCAACGGGTACTGGCACTGTTGGAAGAACAAGATTATTTAATGCAAATTGCTTGGGTAACTATCCATTTGTAGTTCCTGATTCACATGTTTCTGTCGTAAGAGTGGTGAAAAGTATTTGTCCTCAATATGTTTATGCTTATATATCTTCTGACTCTATACAACAGCATATTGAAGAGAATCTTGCAGGAAGCACAAACCAAAAGGAATTATATATTGGGGTTTTAGAAAATATGCATATATTTTTACCTCCTCTTGCTGAACAATACCGCATAGTTACCAAGATAGAAAAGCTATTCTCTTCACTTGACAATATACAACAAGCCTTAGAAGTGTAAATAATTGCACTTCTAAAGGCTATTGACAGATTACCAGTTCACAACTTTATCTACAATTTTCTGCTGTTCACTTGCTGTACGGCGAAGATAAATGCGAGTCGTTTCAATGCTTTCATGCCCCATGAGGTCGGCAAGTAGAGCAAGATCGTTGAAACGGTCAAGAAAATTTTTAGCAAAACGATGACGGAATGAATGAGGATAAACCACTTCTTTGTTCATTCCGTATTTTTCGGCAAAATGTTTGAGTTGCGACGCTATTCCACGAGTGGTGATACGTTGTCCGAAACGATTTAGAAAGATATAGCCGGATGTTAAGCCTTGGCTCTTTAACCATTTATCTGCTTCTATTCGTAGATTCTTAGGAATGTATAACCGACGAATCTTTCCACCTTTACTATACAAGTCAAGATAACCTACACCGATATGTTCTGCTTTGATATGGAGTAATTCACTGACTCGTGCTCCGGTAGCAGCCATAAACCAAACTATGAAATACCATTCATCATAACCATCAGCCTTAAGTCTGGATTTGAAAAATTTATAATCTGCATCGCTGATTACGTTTTCTAAAAAATTCTTCTGCTGTACCTTTACGAACTTCACTTTTAACTTTTCTTGCTTTGTAAACTCCAGATACTTGTTGATTCCCTGCAAACGAAGATTTACAGTTTGCGGCTTAAAGTTCTCAACTAAATACCCTTTATATGCTAAAAGGTTCTTCTTGTTCACTTCCCCATAATGATTAAGAAAATACTCTACTGTCCACACATACGAATTAATGGTGTTTCTGGCAAGATTAGTTCTTGCTAAATGATTTTTGAATTTTGTTACCATATTGCATTAATTTAGAATGAATATGATAATAATATAAAAGGACGTATCGCGCAGTATACGCAGTTACCTGAAGGATGGCAAATTGTATCTATGCAAACCTTATGCAATTTAATTGATGGAGAAAAGCAAAGTGGCATTGAAAGAATTAATCTTGATGTCAAATATTTGCGCGGTGAGCGTGATGCTAAGAAGTTAATGGCAGGCAAATACATTCCGGCAAATTCTCTTTTGATATTGGTTGATGGTGAGAATTCGGGGGAAGTATTCAGAACTCCAATAGACGGCTATCAAGGTAGCACATTTAAGCAGTTATCTATAACAGATGAAATGAATGCTGATTATGTCTTACTAGTGATAAACTTACATCGCAAGACCCTGCGAGAGAATAAGGTTGGTTCTGCAATTCCGCATCTTAACAAAAAACTATTCAAGGCAATAGAAGTACCTATACCTCCTTATAATCAACAGAAGAGGATTGTAGAAGCTATAAATATTGTGTTTAAACATCTTGATACAATAATGGAGAGTCTATAAACTCTTCATTATTGTATCTAATTGAGCAAATATCTTATTAACCGCATTTATAATTCTTTGTTGTTCCGTAAATGGCGGCAAAGGAATATAGGTATTTATTATTTTTTCTTTGGATATATTTGGCTGTGCTCCACCACCTCCCATTTTTATAAACTCTTCCCTATGGGATAATAAAAAAAGAAATATAAACTCTCTATCTATCCCATTAAAGACTTCACAAGCACAACAGGCTTGATTCGTTGTAGCAGGAAAAGTTAATATTCCTATCTTTCCTATTGTTGCTCCATACATAGCAATTAACACACTACCAGTAGGATTTAGTTTCACAGAAGTCTCATTCAAGGCTTTTTCTGTTATATATTCGGGAATATGGGTAATATATCCATCATTTAAATCTCCCGTTTTTAGCCAAGGAATATTCCCATTATAATAATCCTTATTCAGCCTATTTGGTGTGCTCCCCGACTGCCATTTGCCAATTTTTCCAAGTGTTGTCCAACTCCAATTTTGAGGTACCTCAAAAGGTAACTGCGTATAATGCGCGTTATCACAAGTAATCTCTGC
>NZ_DBLZAX010000039.1:0-2504 GCF_057607445.1 Xylanibacter sp.
AGCCAAAGTGATTTTGTCAGGAACCATGTTAACATAATCCCTGCACCCGTTAAAGATATTTTTGAAAAAAGTTCCGATGAAGTTCCAGATAGAACTGCCATGAAGCTTTACCGTTCCTATCACACTGTGATAAGTTGCTGCCATCTCTGCACCGGCATCACTACCATAATGAAGTGAATTGTTGCGTTGAGTGGTCAGCTTTCGAATGGTTCGCTCAGCCAGGTTGTTGTCTATCGGTAATTCACCATCATCCAGGTAAGCAAAGATCTCTTTCCAGAACCGGTTCAGATAATTGAGAGCTTCTTTATAATACCGGCTTCTAAATTCTGAATCCTTTGACTGTTCACTATCTAACAAACTGCGCAGCTCTATTAGGAGTTCCTTCGTTTCCAAGCTTTGCCTTTCTTGAAACCTTTCCTTGGGAGTTAATCCGGCATCATCGTATTTACGCTCCCTCATAAAGAACTCCTTTAAAATTTCGGAAAAGCGTTCTGCAGTCGGTTCACCACCCTGATTGGAAGCCTTGACAAACTTGTTCTTGGCATGAGACATACAAACCTGGTGGACAGTATCTTTAAACCGGGCTGATTTCAGCTCATTGCCGATAAATACATAAGCATTGTATCCGTCGGACATTATACTCTTCAATTCTGCATCGCCCAAAAAGTCTGTAAGTACATCACGACCACGCGAGCCATTCTCATAGAAGAAAATGGCTGTTTTCCGGGCCTTGTTGACCAGAACCCAAATGTAGCACTTCTTATAGTGATCGTATTTACGCACTTTACACCAGGTCTCGTCGCAGTTCACAATCGAATCTTTTTCCAAAGCTATAGACTTCAATACACAAACCAGTTCGTCCAGGTATGTCTTACCTTTCTTAAGCCAGTTGCGCAACGTGTTTTTAGAAATGGTCATGCCCATATCTGTCAGCCATTGGTGAAGAAGACCAAAAGTCACATTCTTTACATAAACTTCATAGGCGATAGCCTGCAGAAATTCAGGAGTGGCCCTAGTGCCTTCAAAACTGGTTACTACATCCGGATGGCCTTCAGAAGGGAAATAGCCCCACTTCGGCTTTTTACCAGGCTCTGCATAATGAACCATCTCAAAACATTCTTCCGTAAGGAAAGTACGGAAACTGAACACCCGTACCATTCTCCTTTCAATGATCCGACCGGGAACCTTTGTCAAATCGGAAGGATGCTCTGTCGCTTCTCCGGCTACCCCCATCGTTTTATAACCGTCAGGGCGATTGGACAAGTCACGGTCTTTCCCGGAAGGCTCTTTTAACTCTTGGGATGGAACATGACCAACCGAATCCGTGCGAAGCGTATCATCGGTTCCATCATAATCATCCTTCTCCTTCCGGCGGTCTGAATCACTTGTTTTAGCTTTAGATTGTATCTTTTGACGTCTATCACCAAAACGTTCCTGATTGGCGTAATCAAGTTTTTCCTGAAGTGATTTTATCTTACGTTCAGCCGATTTGCGAAGTTTATGCTCTTCTGACAACCGATTCTCAAGGTCAACATGTTTCGATTGCATGGATGACATCTGATCCTTCAGTTCTTTCATCTGAGCCATAAAATCCTCCAAAACAAGCCTCATGGCATCACCTGTCAACCTGAGATCCTGATTTTGCTCAGCAAGGTATTGTATGTATCGGTCTTTCTGATCCTCTGCCATACCTGCACTATAATTTATAGGGTTGCGTGAGTAGGTTTCCCGACTCAACAACTCTCGTTTTGTTGTAATTATATCTTGCAGATCGATCATACTTAAACCTTTGACTTACAGCATTAAAGGTAATAAAATAATCGCAAAACCGCAAGTGGATAAATAGATTGATTATCTGATTTTTAATGTTTTAACTATAGGATTCTCAAGAATCAAAACCACGTCCTTCCAGGCAATCCGATAAACAGTATCTGCCCCATTTCGCTCAACTTTCATGAACTGATAACCGGCAACAAACTTCTTTTCAAACAGACTATATGAACGATTATCAAATGAAAACATACGGACTATTCTGCGATTGCGAGACATGACTATAAAGACATCCCCATCTCTGGGTTCCCGGTGAAGCCGTTCACGAATGATAGACAACACACGGCTGTGCTTACAACGCATATCGGTGAAATCACGGACATAATAAAAATGATTCAGACCGGTAACACTCAGCATAACCCCTCCAGTTTCTCTACCATACGAACCAAATCCGGGTAGCTTAAATTCTTTTGGAACAAATGCAAGCCATTGCTGATACGAATCTCAACCCAAATACGAACAGGGTGATCAGTTCTGCCTGGTGATACCGGTTGAGGTTGATCAATGGCACCGGATTGTTCCTCATGACCGATTACAGGAGCACCATCAACCTGGACTTCAACTACTTTTTTCCGGGTATCCCTGTACCATTTCTGAAAGATGTTATAAGGAACTTTGTTCTTAACACAAAACGATTGGAGAGATTCTCCATGAGGCAAAGCCTCGGTCTGGTA
>NZ_DBLZAX010000040.1:0-2274 GCF_057607445.1 Xylanibacter sp.
CCCTCTTTTCCTTCCTACCTTTGTGGCTTCATTATAATCTTAATCCATTATGTGTTCAGTATTAGAATTTTCTAGCGAAAGTGATAAACTACGTACTCTCTTTTCCGAGTCTAACCATTTTGATTCTGTTCTTTTCATATTTGATGGCGGCCGTCGTTATAAAGTTTCGTCTTCCAGCCTTGGTATCCATTCCCCTCAGGACCTACTTCTCCCTTTAGGTCTTGGCCTTTTCCGCAGCAGTCCTTTTTGGTCTTATTACCTTTATCCCCAAGGTTGTAATTTCCATAAAGGTATTGACGGTCTTTGTGGCGAGGTCATCCGACACACAGGTTCCTGCGTGTCAGAGCAGAGCTGTCATATTTTTCCCGACCGCTCCCGTAGCAGGTTGCATATCCTTTATCGGTGCGACGACGAATACCGTCTGGAATGCCGTCGTCTGAATCGCGGTTCTTTCCTCTTGAAAAAGGAGGAACGGAAGAAGGATTTTCTTCAAATTTCCTGGAATCGCCTGAATGAGCTGCTTACTGTTAAAAAGTATCGGAAAACAGTTGAAAAGTAATTCCCCATTCTATAAGCCGTGCAGTTTTATTTTGATAACTTTGCCACATAATAAAAAGTGGATGTACAGTGAAAGAACCGGTTATTACCCTTACTTTGGAAGAGTACGAAGAGTTGCGCAAGGAACATGAATGCCTTGAAAAGGAGCATGCGGAACTTCAGAGAAAATACGAAGCCTCTTTGCAGGAGTATTCCCGCCAGGTCGAAGAAATCTCGGCCTGTACAGCCGTCATTGCCGATCTGAGATGGAAATTGGCTGACTTGACACGCCGTTTATGGGGTAAATCCAGTGAAAAACGTCATCTTCCCGAAGATGCCGGCCAGCTGAGCATCTGTTTCGAGTCTCCGTCCGATGTCAATGACCCGGTAGCGGAAGAACAGAAAACCGCTGGGAAATCCGTCACATCGGAGAATGGCTACAATCGTTTCCGTAAAAGCTTCACGAAAAAGATCACTCCCCACGCCCGTAAGCCCATCGACCCGTCCCTTCCCCGTGAGGAGATTATCATTCCCATGCCGGAAGGCCTTTCGTTGGAGGGAGCGACGAAGCTGGGAGAGGAAGTGAGCGAACAGTATGCTGTCAGCCCCGCCCGATTCTATGTGAAACGCATCATCCGTCCTAAATACCGGCTCGCCGACGGTCGTATCATAACCGCTCCCATGCCCGTAATGGCACATCCCCACAGCAATGCCTCGGAAAGTGTACTGGCCCACATTGCTACCGCCAAATATTACGACCACCTGCCTCTGCACAGACAGCTGGATATCTTTGAGCGTGAAGGAATCCATCTGAGTCCTTCCACCGTAAGTAACTGGATGATGGCTGCCGCACAGCGTCTGGAACCAATCTATAATGAACTTCGTGAACTGGTCAAGGACAGCTATTACGTCATGGCCGATGAGACACCCCATCCCGTACTTGAAAGCGACCGGCCCGGTGCTCTTCACCGCGGGTATATGTGGAACTTCTATCTGCCCCGGTTCCATACCCCCTTCTTTGAATATCACAAGGGCCGTGGCAGCAGCGGAATAGACACACTGCTGGCAGGACAGGTCCGGGTGGTACAGAGTGACGGCTTTGCAGTATATGACAAGTTCGACACGCTACCCGGAAAGTTGCATCTGTGCTGCTGGGCACACGTCAGGCGCAACTTTGTGGAAGCGGAAGGAAATGACCCTCCCAGAGCAAGGCATGCACTTGGAAAAATAGGCGGACTGTATGCCGTGGAGGAGAAAATCAGAATGGAACATCTGGAAGGGGAGGCGGTGGTAAAGCTTCGCCGGGAAAAATCGTACCCTATTATCAAAGAACTGGAAAAATGGTGCAAGGAGGAATATGGACATACGGTCGATAAATCGCCTATTGCCAAGGCCATGTTCTATATGTACACACGCTTTGAACAACTGTCCGGATATGTCAATGACGCACAGTTCTGCATTGACAATAATCCGGTGGAGCGTTCTATAAGGCCGTTGACTTTAAACAGAAAAAATACGCTCTTCTCCGGATCACATGAGGCAGCACATGCAGCGGCAATTTTCTTTTCACTGATGGGATGCTGTAGGGAAAATAAGGTGAACCCAAAACTATGGATGCAGGACGTGCTGATTAGGGTACAGGAGAAAGAAAGAGAAGAGAAAAACGATTACACCGATTTACTGCCATTTAATTGGAAAGGATAAACAGGAAAGCTATAATAAAGTCAAAAGCCAGAC
>NZ_DBLZAX010000041.1:0-2239 GCF_057607445.1 Xylanibacter sp.
TCCACGAAAGTCTTTTGAATATATTCGGTTGTATAATCAATCTGTTCCTGTCTGCTCCATTCTTTCGGCAGGGAAAATTCAAATGAGCGTCCAAGCTGTGCATCTGCATTTTTTTCTATCTTCAATACCTCATTCCATAGACGCTGTTTCTGAAATGTGATTTTAAACTTTTCCAGTGCGGCATCTTTATCATCCGCTCTTTTATAACGGATAGACTGTTGAAACCTTTTTATATTTTCTTCCGGTACATGCAGCCATTCAGGAGGTGCATTTTCGCACATCATCAGACTGGTGTAGACGACTTCCTTTTTGGAAGTATAGTAACTGATTCTGCCTGTTTCCTCATTCTTCATCACATCTCCATTAAGATATGCCGATGCGGATATGACAGATTTTCCTTTACTGCGCCCGACAATCTTTACTGTAAAGTGAAATATCGCCATGATACGATTCCCCCTTTCTGCCGTATCCGGCATTGATTTCCGACAGCATCTTCTTCTGGTTTGGCAGAAGTGAAGCTGTCGGAACGCCCTCTGCGCAAGAGTGCCCCCTGCGGCATGAGCAGGTCTGGCTGAAAGCCCCGCCGACGGAACGAGCCCGGCAAGCGTAAGCGCAGACCGGTTGCCACTTGTGGCAAACTTATAAGGACGACCTCTGGTTGTCCATAAGTGCGCCCTTCATTCAAAGGCAATGAAGGGAATGGAAAAACCACTCCCTCCGCCATTACACTTCCTCCATATCTGTAAGTGGCTCTTTCTGCATCGCCTTTGAGAAAAACTTTCCGTTTGTTTCCTGCCTTTTTAAGAAGCCTATCAACTTTGGTAAATCTTCCTCCTCAATCGGACAGCCAAGAACCGATTCCACTGCGCCACCAATCTGACAGAGCCTGTGGGTTCGTTTTTTACTTTCCTCTGCTTTCTTTCGCTTTTCCAGTTCCTTCCGCTGTGCAATGAGCTTTTTTGTAGCTTCAATGCTTTCCTGTTCCTTTTTCTCTAATGCACGTATTCTTTCTTCATAAGTCTTTGTTGATTTCGCCATATCGTCTTCATCCTTTCTTTTTCCGATAAACAACAGTTCCCGGTTGCATATCAGGAGAAGCACATGGTATAATCCTCTTGCGTGTAGGTATATCATGGCTTCGGTCTGATAGAACCTTTGGCGGTTTCTTAGGAAGCCGCCTTTTTAAGTTGCCACATTTCTTGTGACAGCTTTTACATTTCCTTTATCCCTCAGATCACGCCCCTCGTTGGCTTCCATGAACTTTTCCAGAATGTCAGTTTTAATAAGGACTTTTCTTCCGACCTTTAATACCGGAAGCTTCTTCCATTCAACCAGCTTTCTCAAAGTGTTTCTGCCAATTCCTGTATAGTCGGCTGCTTCCTCGATGGATAATGCAATCTTTCTTTCCGTCATCTTGTCACCTCCTTATAAATTGCATTATGCAATTTTTGTTGTGCTGTTAGTATAGCGGTTTTATATTGTGTTGTCAAGCGTTATGAAATTTTAAAAATAATTATTATATTGCATATTGCAATTATGTGAGGTACATGCTATAATTCATACATACCGAAAAAGGAGGCAATCAGCATGAAAGATAAAGAACTACGCAAGCTGATAGGCAGCAGGGCAAAACAGCGTCGTCTGGAATTAAATCTGACACAGCCTTATGTTGCAGAGAAGATGGGAGTTACAGCTTCCACAATCCTGCGTTATGAGAATGGTTCGATTGACAATACCAAAAAGATGGTGCTGGAAGGTCTTTCGGAAGCACTTCATGTATCTATTGAATGGCTCAGGGGGGAAACCGATGAATACGAAACCGATATTACGGATAAGAAAGAATTACAGATTCGTGATGCAATGGGCGATATTCTCAAACAGTTACCTCTCGACCTTAGTAAAAAGGAAGATGCTTTTTCCAAAGATTTACTGCTGTTGATGTTAAAGCAATATAACCTGTTTCTGGAATCATTCCAGTTTGCCTGCAAGAATTACAAGGGCAACACAAATGAAGCTGATATTGCAAAAGTAATGGGGTTTGAATCGAATGATGAATATAACGAGATTATGTTTCTCCGGGAGATCACCCATACTGTTAATGCTTTTAACGACATGGCAGATATTGTAAGGCTCTATTCCAAGAAACCGGAAATGGCAGAACAAAGGCTTGAAAATCTTTTATCAGAAGTTTTGTATGAGGATTCCGATTCGGTATAGAACGACAACCGGAGTTATGATA
>NZ_DBLZAX010000042.1:0-2123 GCF_057607445.1 Xylanibacter sp.
ATAATTTTCGCCTTGATATCTGTAGGTTCGGGCGCTCAGGAAAACAAGTATGGCATGACTGGCCGTGTTGTAGACAAAGAAGGCATGGCTGTGATGCGTGCAAGTGTAACTTTAAGCATGGCCGGCGACAGTGCGTTCAGACGGCAGACTGTGGCTGACGACAATGGAGTGTTCTCGTTCAGCGCCCTTGACAACGGCAATTACGAGCTGAAGATAACATATATCGGACTTGCCGACTACATAAGCGACATAACTGTGAAAGGCAATACAGACTTGGGGAATATACGCATGGACGACTCGGCCGAGATGCTCGAAGGCATAACCGTGATGGCCAACTACACCAGGCAGAAACGTACGGGCGAAACCATTGTGAAAGTGAAAGGAAATCCGCTGACAAAGGGAAAGAGCACACAAGATTTTCTTAAATATGTGCGTGGCATAGATGTTACGGAAAGCAGTCTGAGCCTGAACGGAAAGCAGAATACCCTTATCTATCTGGAAGACAGAAAGATAAGTTTCGACCAGCTCAAGTCGATACCGCCTTCAATGATTGAAGACATTGAGATAATTCCGTTTGCCGACGGCTCGTATGGCGAGAAGGCTACGGGCGGAGTGGTGAAAATACATCTTAGGCAAGAAGGAGGCCTCATAGGCTCGGCAACCGTATACGGAGGTATGAACACCGAGGATCTGTACGGCGAATCGCCGAGGCTGAACCTGCTTTACACCAAGGGAAAATTTACGCTTAACAACTATCTGACGGCCTTTGAGTACGGGAAATATCCTGACATCCTCACAAAGGAATATAACAGCAGCGACGACTCTTACACATATAAGCACAACACAACCAGATACAGGATTTTTGGCGACAACCTGTCGCTGAGATACGCCTTCAACAAGACAGACAGGATAGACCTGTACGGCGGAGTGTCGGCAAGCTGGAACAGAACGTCAAAGAACAGCATTAGCGGAAACGACACTCTCAATATAGAGACTAAGCCCATCAGTCATGCATACAGCATAGGCACACAATACCGCAAGGGACTGGGCAACGGAGGTGAAAACTTCTTGAACATGCGTATAGACTATTCAAAAAACAAATATGACAACGGTCAGGAATATAACACAAACGGGATGTTTGACAATGCCAGGCAGAACTATGACATCGACTTTGTGACTGTATCACCATACGCCCATTTCAAGTTTAACGACAATATGAACCTGACAGCCGGCCTTGAGTATTACTATATGTCCAACATGAACAACAACCGCGGCACAAAGACGATGTCATATATAGATGACGGCAAGTTTTGTCTGAATCAGGATTACTATTCTGCATGGGCTGAATACAGCCTGATACCGAGCAAGTCGCTGTTCTTGAAGTTCGGGATGAGATACAGCGGAACGAACGAGAAATACAAGGATTATCTTGACAGCTCAAACAACTTTGAGAGATGGCAGGACGGAATATGCCCCTCTCTGTCAGGACAGTGGACCATCGACGAAAACAAGATGAGATATTTGAACATCAGCTATCGTCGCATGTTCTATCTGCCCAACTACGGCTACCGTATTCCGAACGTGACATGGCAGGGAGACGACCTCTACAGCATAGGCAACACGGATCTTAAAAAGGAAGTGTATGACGATGTAGAACTGTATTTCTCTTTAAACAGACGTTTATCTTTCTCATATAGCATGAGCTACGGAAGCGACATTGTGAGCGTAATCATGCATAAAGACGAAAACCGCCCGGGCGTATATTACACCAGGCCTGAAAACTCTGCCTACAGCATGCAGCAGTCGCTCACGATGAACTATACAGGGCGTATATTCAGCTTCTGGCACACAAATACCAGCATTGCATATCTATACAGACATTCACGCAGCGGTGAGAACAAGATTAACCACGGAACTTTTACGTTCAGAAGCAACAACGACTTCAAGATAAACAAGTATTTAGGACTTACGCTTAACATGACAGCATCGAGCAAAAACAGGACCGAAAGCTACGAGAATAACGCGAGGTTCAAAATGGACGTCAGCGGATATGTGTCGCTGATGAAAGGAAAGATGAACGTGAGCCTTCTGTACGAAAACATACTCTACAACACAAAGAAACT
>NZ_DBLZAX010000043.1:0-2079 GCF_057607445.1 Xylanibacter sp.
TGGAAAGAAAGACCATAGAGCATGACAGTTGCGTATTCGAATGTTGTCGAAGCATAGTAGTATCCTGAGTAGCGCGGAGCACGAGGAATTCTGCGTGAATCTGCCGGGACCATCCGGTAAGGCTAAATACTCCCGAGAGACCGATAGCGAACCAGTACCGTGAGGGAAAGGTGAAAAGCACTTCGAACAGAAGAGTGAAATAGTTCCTGAAACCGTGCGCCTACAAGCGGTCGGAGCTCGTTAATGAGTGACGGCGTGCCTTTTGCATAATGAACCTACGAGTTGCCTTTGCCGGCAAGGTTAAGTGTGACGACACACGTATCCGAAGCGAAAGCGAGTCTGAACAGGGCGTATAGTCGGCAGTGGCAGACGCGAAACCAAGTGATCTACCCTTGGCCAGGTTGAAGGCTGGGTAACACCAGCTGGAGGACCGCACCAATAAGCGTTGAAAAGCTTCTGGATGAGCTGAGGGTAGGGGTGAAAGGCTAATCAAACTTGGAGATAGCTCGTACTCCCCGAAATGCATTTAGGTGCAGCCTTGCGGGTTACTGATGTGAGGTAGAGCGACTGATAAGATGCGAGGGCTTCACCGCCTATCAAGTCTTGACAAACTCCGAATGCGCATCAGTTCTACCGCAGGAGTGAGGGCATGGGTGCTAAGGTCCGTGCCCGAGAGGAGAAGAATCCGGACCACCTGCTAAGGTCCCGAAATGACAGCTAAGTTAAACTAACGAAGTCTGACTGCTAAGACAGCTAGGATGTTGGCTTGGAAGCAGCCATTCATTTAAAGAGTGCGTAACAGCTCACTAGTCGAGGAGTCGGGCGTGGATAATAATCGGGTATCAAGTTGTCTACCGAAGCAGTGGGATCATTTATATGATCGGTAGGGGAGCATTCCAGTCAGCGTCGAAGGCGTACCGTGAGGTATTCTGGAGCGTCTGGAAAAGCAAATGTAGGTATAAGTAACGATAAAGGGGGCGGGAAACCCCCTCGCCGAAAGACTAAGGTTTCCTGATCAACGCTAATCGGATCAGGGTCAGTCGGGTCCTAAGGCTCAGCCGAACGGCGATGCCGATGGCAGAAACGGTTAATATTCCGTTACTACCTTCAGGAGTGACGTGGAGACGCAGTAGTGACAGTGCCGCCATCTGACGGAATAGATGGTTGAAGGGTGTAGGAGTCGATCATGGCAGGCAAATCCACCATGAGATCCGAACCTGACAGTATGCCGCGTCCTTCGGGACAAGGCAATAGTGCGCGTAAGCATGCTGCCGAGAAAATCCGCTAAACTTAATCCTGTAGGTACCCGTACCGCAAACGGACACACGTAGTCGGGATGAATATTCTAAGGCGCTTGAGTGATTCACGGTTAAGGAACTAGGCAAACTGACCCTGTAACTTCGGGATAAAGGGTCCCTACCCTTTTATGGGAGGGCGCAGAGAATCGGTCCAGGCAACTGTTTAACAAAAACACAGGGCTGTGCCAAATCGAAAGATCCAGTATACAGCCTGACACCTGCCCGGTGCTGGAAGGTTAAGAGGAGATGTCATCGATAAGAGAAGCGTTGAATTGAAGCCCCAGTAAACGGCGGCCGTAACTATAACGGTCCTAAGGTAGCGAAATTCCTTGTCGGGTAAGTTCCGACCTGCACGAATGGTGTAATGATCTGGACGCTGTCTCAACCGTGAGCTCAGTGAAATTGTAGTATCGGTGAAGATGCCGATTACCCGCGATGGGACGAAAAGACCCCGTGAACCTTTACTATAGCTTATCATTGAATCTGGGCACGTGATGTGTAGGATAGGTCGGAGGCTTTGAAGCAGGTACGCCAGTATTTGTGGAGCCGCTGTTGAAATACGACCCTTTATTTGTTTGGATTCTAACCCGTGGAACGGGGACATTGATTGGTGGGTAGTTTGACTGGGGTGGTCGCCTCCAAAAGCGTAACGGAGGCTTCTAAAGGTGCCCTCCGGCCGATTGGTAACCGGCCTTAGAGTGTAATGGCATAAGGGCGCTTGACTGGGAGACTGACAAGTCGATCAGGTAGGAAACTAGAGCATAGTGATCCGGTGTTTCCG
>NZ_DBLZAX010000044.1:0-2025 GCF_057607445.1 Xylanibacter sp.
GGGTATTCAAAGTTTTTTAGGGTCTTTACTTTTTAGGGTCTTTCGTTCGGGTTCTTCAGTAGGGTCTTTCAGTAGGGTCTGGTTTTAGGGTTTATCGTGAGGGTTTGAACCTATATTTATAATAAAAACAGGGTATGTTAGCTCGTATTGCACAAGCTAATCTACCCTGTTTCTTTTTTGTCCTGCCTTATTTATGATTGTTTTGCGGAAATAAAATTTCAAAGGAGGACAAATGAATAATATCACAGATTTACTAGACCTTGAAGACTCTGATATAAAGATTTCAGACATTATTATTGAAGGTCAAACCAAAACTCTTATTATCGAAACTCCACCTGTTGCCAGCTATTGTCCAATCTGTGGGTTTCGCATGCACTCTCGTGGTGTAAAGAAAAGGACTATTAACCATCCCATTCTTCAGGATGGTTATTCCTTGATTCTACTACTCAAACAGCGCCGCTGGCGTTGTTCCAATCCAGACTGTCTGTATGAAGTTAATGAATCCTTCCGCTTTGTTAACAAGGGACGTAGAACTACAAATGCAACTGACATGCTCATTGTAGAGGCATATCGAAATCTTTTAGAAACATCCGCATCTATCGCTAAAAGATTCCATATGTCTGACACATATGTGCATGAGATCTTTGACCGTTATGTCAAGCTGGACAGGCTTCCTCTTACAGATGCCATTTCCATTGATGAAGTTCACCTAGATATGGATGATGACTGTAAATACGCATTGGTCATCCAGGATTTCCATACCGGTGACCCCATTGACTTGCTTCGCAGCCGAAGAACTTCCGTAACGGAACCGTACTTTGTCTCAATCCCTGCAACAGAACGGAATCAGGTAAAATACCTTATTTCCGACATGTACAATCCTTATATTGCCTATGTAGAAAAGTACTTCCCCAACGCAGTCCCTGTTGTTGATTCCTTTCATGTAATTCAATGGATTACACGCTCTATTGACAATTACATACGGCAGCTTCTAAAAAAATACAGGCAACGCGACCGTGAATATCAGGACAAGCTTTCCTATGAACAGCAACGACCTGTTTCACTTCCGCCATCAGACGAAGTATACCTTCTGCAAAAATACAGATGGTTAATTCTGTCCAATCAGTCCAACATCCGGTACCACAGTGACCCTCGCATGGATTCTCATTTTCATGTATTAATGAACACCTATGATTACGAAGATGCTCTCTTTCGAATTGATCCAAACTTGAAAGATTTTCGAGACTTAAAAGAGATGTACGTACAGTTTAATTCGCGAAACGGCGGAAATCCACTCCTTGCACGGAATGAATTAAAAGAATTGATTCAGACATACAAAAGCTCCCGGTTTGAAATATTTCGTGACTTTGCATCTTTATTGAAAAAATTCGAAGACCCTATTGTTAATTCATTTATTATGGTCGAAAAAATCGGGAACGGCAAAATTTATGATGCACGTTTATCTAATGGTCCCATCGAATCCATTAACCGCAAAGTAAAAGATTTAAAGCGACTGGGCAGAGGCTTCCGCAACTTTGAGCACTTTCGCAACAGATTTCTTTTTGCAACCAGACAAACACCGGTGCTTAATGGAATCACTGATTATAACCCTGTAACTTATTATGAAGAAGATGATTTTTAGGAGGAAACCCCATGGAAAACTACTGTGCATTTAGCAAAAACCACACTTGCCTTAAATGGCTTGACTACGTAATAACACGTCAAGAACTAGAGGAAGCAGACTCTCTCTGTCACGGAAACTGGATAGAGATTCAACGCAAGAACCAATACATTCAGACCCTACAGGAGATTCTGGACAGCAATCACATCTCATTCCCCGATGAAATATAGTTTAATTTAATAAAAGGTCTGGCTACCCAGCCAGACCCTCATAAAAGACCCTCACGAAAGACCCTAAAACCAGACCCTATCGAAGAACCCTAAAAAACTATGCTTTTTTTAATGCCAGACCCTATCGACAAACCCTAAAATAGATTGGCAAACCCTAAAGAACTTTGATTATCC
>NZ_DBLZAX010000045.1:0-1813 GCF_057607445.1 Xylanibacter sp.
CTGTCCCGTGACCGTACCCGCAAGGTTTGGCGAAAGAAAATACCGCAGCCATCGGCGAGGATGATTTTCTTTCAGCCAACCCCATAGGGGCCTGACCTTGTTCGGGTACGTTGGACACGGGACTACCTTTGCAGGGAGGAAAATAAAATATACAGGTTGTGTGTCGTTGTATTTTCTTGCAGGTATGTCGGTGAGAAACCCATTGATTTGTTCGTCTTTGACAAAGGAATGGTGTACTTTTGCAAATCCTAATTTGAAAAATCATGGAAGATTATATAAAGAAAGCTGCGGATGCTTTCCTTGTGGAGCGTCCGTATGGTATGCGCGTGGATTACAGTAAGCGAGGATATGTGCTGTTCAACCGTAACCTCAATGTGTTGGGCAATGGGGAATATGCCCGCCTGGAGGAACTGCCTCTGGAGGAGTTTGATGTGGACGAGATTCCCCTGGAAGGTGAAATCATAAAGGAACATGCGGGTTTTACCGACGTATTTTTCTATTCGGACTGTACCAATCCCTATGCAGGGTATGTGCTGGATCTGAAGAAGCTCAAGGTCTATAACCAGTTTATCTATCCCTTGGCGATGATACTGAACAGGAAGCTGTAAATCCTGATATGTCCTGATAATAGCGGTAACAGTTGCATAGGATGGCTGTTACCGCTTTGGATTTTATTGGCTGATTTCATCTTCGGCAAGGAATGCAAGATAGTCTGTTACAGCCTTATGACATCCGGTAAAGTCGGGAGTACGGCGGCCTTTGTATTTTCTGAAACTGACGGTTCCGTTCCGGTCGATTGCTGTTACATGTCGGTTGAATGTCCCTTTGGTTCTGATATGGATGTCAAAGCCGTCCCTTCCTGTGATTTCAAGAAACATTTCTGCCGTTATTTTCTCACCGTTCAGGAATTTCCGTTTGTTTTCGTCGAGTTGTTGATGCCATCGGGATTCTTTCTCCTTTTTTTCCTGTTCTTCTTTTCTTTTCCGTTCCAGACGCTTTTCTTCCTGCCTTTTTGCATACGTCTCACGGGCCTGTACCAAGGGAGTGGAGTCAAGACCGAGGGCATTGAATACATGGACAGACAAGAGGGGGATGATTTTTCCATCCTCCGCATCCTTCAGGATGTTTTCAATCCAGTTCTTGCAATAGGCTGCCGCTTCTTCCCGGTGACCCTCCTTGTCAAGGATTCTGCGTGAATACTGTCCGCAGGAAAAATGGATATCACCTATTTTGCAGATTACATGGAAACTGTCTTCACTTTCGTTTCCGTATTCGTTTTTTCTTGCCAGCGAGATGAATACATTCTCCGCATACGGTTCAAGTTCCATGTATGGGGCAACGATAGTGTTGCCGTCAAACTTATATTTCAATACTTTTGTTTTCATACTACTATTCTGTTTTTCTGTCGGTACATATTTCATCTATTATCTCTTTCTCTTTTCTCTCACCTTTGAGAAAGGCAAGCAGCCGTCCGAAAAAGAACGGGGCATCGTCTGTCCCCAGCTGTGAACTTTCCCCGTTCCGGGTGGCGCATATTGCAAACTGTCCCAGTCCGAGACTCTCCTGTGGAGGTACGATATGGAATGACAGATCTTCCGTACCGTTGATATGAAGCCCGCCACGGTAGGTGTAGAAAGTCTTTGCGGCTCTACTGTCCGTATCAATGTCTACCCGGCTGTAGCCGCGGCGTTTCAGTTCTCTGATGATTTCCTTGTTTGTCATAATTGTATCTGTCTGATTGGATTTGAAATGTTCTGGTGTACTGTTCCCGTATTTGGGGATATGCCGTGTTCTGACACCCACTTCCGGTATG
>NZ_DBLZAX010000046.1:0-1804 GCF_057607445.1 Xylanibacter sp.
CCTCCCATAATAATCTTTGTTTTTCTCTTGTTAACTCGCTTTTTCTCACATTTTCATTTCTTCATAGAGATATTTTCTAAGTCTATGTCATTCCCCTTGGCCATAAATCATGGATATTCGGATGTTTAGGGTACACAAAACAAGACGTCGTCTCATTCTGCTATGATCGGCCTTTCTTTCCCCTACTCCTTACGGCAGCCTAACCTCCCATGTCATACAGGATCTCCTTTACTTCTGGGTCCTTAATTCCTTCGTTCTGCTTATCCATAAAGGGGCGTCATGATGCTCCTTCGCTGAGTCTCTGCTCTGATGGTAAGAAATCTGACTTGGCTCTCTATGTTTATGAATTTCTTCTGTTCCTTTCAGCACCTTGCGGCGGACGTCTCCTGAATCTCACAGTCGTTCTTTTTATGCTGCCTGCGGCTGCCTGTGAATGTCAGAAAGCATCTTCTGCGCATCATAGGTCACTCCATTTGCAAGGATGGCATAAAAGACCCGTATCAGCTTACAGCTGATCGCAATCACGGATTGTTTCTTCTTGAGCGGATTATTCGCTCTTGTCGTGTAATACTCATGCAATGACTTAAACTCTGGGTTCTTCGCTATCAGCGGAATTGC
Source organism: Xylanibacter sp. (assembly GCF_057607445.1). NCBI lineage: Bacteria > Pseudomonadati > Bacteroidota > Bacteroidia > Bacteroidales > Prevotellaceae > Xylanibacter > Xylanibacter sp. Next base: position 619 of record NZ_DBLZAX010000046.1, read on the forward strand.
TGCATTGAACAGCACTGCCCGCAGCTTACTCCGACCTCTTTTGCTTATGGTCGTCTGTCCTTTGTGCTTTCCAGAGCTGTTCTCCCGTAATGAGAGTCCTGCCAGCTTTTGTATCTGTCTGGGTGATTCGAAACGCCTCACATCACCCACTTCTGCCAGAAATCCGGCTACCGTGATCACTCCTATACCTTTGATGGCAAGCATCTGCTCGCTTTCGGGTATCTTCCTGCACAGCTTTTCTATCTCCTCCATAACGGCGTCAAGCTGTGCCTTTTTGTATTCGTAATCCTCGAGCAACAGTTTCATTTCATACCGGGCAGCCGAAGAGCCTTTCTTTAAGCCGATGCTGCGTTTTGCTGTCTCACACAGGGTCGTTGCCCTTTTCATTCCTACAGCCCTAAGCTTTGCATCACGCCAGATTTGATTGATTTTCTCGGCTCCCAGTTCCACGATTGCTTCCGGAGTACAAACTTTCTTTAGAAGCAGCATACTGCTCTGTGCTTCATAGTCCCCAAACACATCTGTGTACTCGGGGAAATATATGGCGAACCATCTGGCAAATCTGTTTTTGATCTGGGTCATCTCCCTGATGAGTCTCTTACGATTGGCCACCATAATTCTTAAATCAGCATACACACCATCCGGTGTATATGGTGCAGAATACCGGCCCTCGGTAACCAGCTTTGCGATCACCTTCGGATCCTTCCTGTCATTCTTGCTTTGGCTGTTGTCATCCAGTTCCTTGGTCTGCTTTACCGCATAAGGGTTAACCATAACCAGGAGGATGCCCTCATCCTCAAGATAAGCGCCAAGGTCAAACCAGTAATGACCTGTCGGCTCGATACCTACGATTACATCTGACTTTCTGTACTTGTCCTGCAAATGCTGCATCCATGCTTTAAAGGCTTCAAAACCTTCTCTGCTGTTGCTGAACGTAAAGACTTTTCCGAGTTCAATGCCTCTCCAGTCAAATGCCCTGGCGTACTGTGTTGTGCTTCCGATATCAATTCCAACTACCAAAGTTGATTCTTTTACTTGATTGATTTTTTCATTCTGCTTATAATTCATTTGTGGGTGTCTCCTTTGAACAATGATTCTTATTAACCGCCAAGTTAACAATCATTATTCTATGGGTGGCACTCATTTTTTGCAAACCGGTTATTTGTTACTTAACAGGAATGCTCCT
>NZ_DBLZAX010000047.1:0-1729 GCF_057607445.1 Xylanibacter sp.
TTGTCAAGTTCTAATGCTTCTATCTCCTGCCATTCATAGAAGCTATTATATGCTATACATCCGATAAGAACGGAGATAAGTATATACCCCAACCGTATTGTCTTATAGAAATTCCTGGATCGTTCCATTATTTTGATGATACTGATTTTTCAAACATGAATAAAAGTTTATCCTTTTCTTCCATACGGGTATTATCAGAATAACCGCCTTTTGTTATTTGATACCCACACGGCTTAACCATAAAAGTGCCTAAGCCTTTAGTGTATGAACTTACTTCTGAGGCATAGTCTTTACTTGTATTTAATGGAACTTTCCCTTCAATAAGACACCACTCATTATTACAACTGATACCTTTAATCTCAGACATCATTTTTTGCAGATCTGTAATAGCTTTGGAACTTGCTACTTGTGGTATCTGTAACTCAAAATAGAGCATCGGTTCGAGAATATCCACTCCTGATTGTTGCAAAGCCAGCCTGAAGACATAAGGGGTCAGCTGTCTGAAATCAGCAGGTGTACTTACCGGGCTATAATACTCGGCTTGAGTAAAAGTTACTTTCAGATCTGTCACTTCCCATCCATGTAAACCAGATTGGCAAGACATACGAATCCCTTCAAAAACGGCATTTTGAAAAGAATGGTTCAGATAACCATAGGAGATGTCACTTTCGATTTGCAACCCTGCCCCTAACGGTAAGGGTTCAAGAGTCAGCCCTATTGTGGCCCAGTAAGGGTTGGGTGGTACTTCGATCTGAATAATCTTATTGACCTTTTTTATAGGTCGTTCTTTGTAGATAGTCTTGATCTCATCAAAATGGACCTTTACGGAAAATCGTTCTTCCAGCAATGTCTGTATGATTTCCTTTTGGGTCAAACCATATAACGAGATTTCCAATTCATCACTATATGAGTTTATGGAAAAGGACAAAGACGGGTCTTCAATCCACAATGTATTCAGAGCGGATATCACCTTGCTTCTCTCTTCGGGCTTATTTGGCCGGACGGAGGATTTGAGAGCGGGATGCTGATGAGATAATCCTTGAATCAAACAAGGTTTAGCACCTAAATAATCTCCGATTCGAAAATCTTCTATATCTTCTACAATCGCGATATCATTGGCACCCACTTCATCAACATTTATCTCTCTGCCCTGATAAATAGTCTTTAGATTTTTAATCTTGATGAATTTTTCCGAATCGTTGATTCTTACAACGTCTCGAAGTCTCAGACTTCCGTCAATTATTTTAAGAAAACTTCTTTTATGCCCTTTGGGGTCATGCTCTATCTTATAGAGATAAGCTGAAAGTCTGTTTGAGACTGATGCCGGAGGAAGTATAAAAGAAGAAATGGCGTCCAACAACTCATTGATACCGATATTGAACATTGCTGATCCATGTAGCACCGGATAGACTTTGGCTTTTGCCACAAGAGCGATTATCGTATTCCAATAATCAGCCGGTGAAATTTCGCTATCCGCCAAATATCGTTCTAATATATCGTCGTCATGGTTGCATACAAATTCTTTGTATTCTTCCTTTATATATGTTTGGGAGCAAACCGGATAAACCGATCCATCGACAACAGTTTGCATAAACAGGACATCTTGCGACAGATTTGTTTTTATATCCATATACAAACGCTCCAAATTCACACCGGCACGGTCAATCTTATTGATAAATATAATTGTCGGGATTTGCAGCTTTTGTAAAGTACTGAACAGCAACTTTGT
>NZ_DBLZAX010000048.1:0-1726 GCF_057607445.1 Xylanibacter sp.
GTTCAATAGTCATCCGAGATTCCCGTTTTGTAAACGAGTTTCACATTTTGAAAGCGACCTGCAAATTTTGTACCCGACTTTCCACTTTTGTAATGACTTTCCCGTTTTTTCCCTTGCTTTTATGATATAATCACCTTATGGCAGAGTATTTTTTTGCACAAAAACCGGACGTCAGTTTTGGCTTACAAATTTTGCAAGCCATAATTCACGTCTTCTGCTGTTCCTATTTCAGCCGGCGGTCTGTGCTTTATTCTGTCTTCTGGTTACTTTTTGAGAAGTCTTGCGGTGAGGTTGATGTCTTTGGCTGCAACCTCGTGGCATCTAAGCCTCTCCGCCAGGTCTTCTCCATAATAAAAGCTGAACGCTTCATACGGACTTTTTCCGTTCAGTTTCTTTCTCCGGTAGGAATTGATATGGTTCATCATCAGCTCTACGTCTGCCTGCGTCAGTTCATCAAAGCTTCTTCCTTTCGGCAGGATCCTGCGTATAAATTCATGTCCCACCTCGATCTCTGCTTTCTGGTACGGCGCACTTGGATTGCAGTAATAGATCCTCGTCCTTTGAAATCCTTTTCCATCCGGTCCGTTCTCTATACACTTGGGATTGGAAAACTCACTTCCGTTATCCGTCAGGATGACCGGAAACAGCTTCCTAAAATCCTGCCCTCCCAGCCGGTGGTACAGTTCATCATAAATATCTATCACTGACTTTGAGGTGTTCGCTTCCCGCAGGAACCCCAGCATCAGTGACACATTTACAAAATATATCGTCAGCAGGACTTTCCCTCCCTTGCTGCCGATCACGGAATCCATCTGCACCACTGCTGTGTCCGGATGCTGTTCCATATATACTTCGTAATCATGATAATTCCTTCCCACACGGCATCCACGGTCTACTTTCAGCTCCGGTTTTTTATATCTCGGACGGTACTTTACCTTTCTTGGCAGGTCTATGTTCCTGATATCAAACAGGCATCCATCCACGTAGTTGTAGAGGGTCTTTTCACTGCACATCAGTTCATCCTTATGTGTCAGGTAGATCTGATGGATAGACTGCCCCTGTTTTACCAACGGCACCAGGATTTCATTGAGTCTGGCGATTTCCCCTTCCGTAGCAAGGATCCCGCTTCGGGATTCCGATATCTTATCCGTTGCCCGCCTCTGGGCTCCCAGAGCATCGTAAACAGTTTTTGTCAGCGTACACTTCTTCACTTCACTGCATCCGTTGCATACATATGGCGGTTTAAAGCGATGGGTACATATTTCTTCTTCATAATGCTCGCAGTAACGGTTGCATATGAGTTCACACTGTTTACAGACAGCTACCAGTGGATGCCTGCAGTCATTTGTCCCACATACTTTTTTCCTCTTACATGCTTTTCTGTACTTGCAGGTATTATGCGGGTAACTTCCATAACCGGTGTCCTGTTCGATGGAATAGTTCCTGATCTCCTTTGTGATGGTAGTCCTGTCCCTTCCCAGTTTCTCTCCAAGCTCTGTGAAAGTCATGTGCTCCTTTAGTCCGCTTTCTATCTCCAGCCGGTCCTCATAATTTAAGAACTTTGCCATACTGTCTCCTTTCCCCCGCCAGCTGCTGAAGTTCTGTTAAAAAACAGGAAGAACATTTCTGCTCTTCCTGCATTTGTATCGTCACTTTCACTGCTGTAATTTATTCTGTTTGTAATCAACTTTCCCCCTCACACGGGAATTTCAAAAAACTATTGAGG
>NZ_DBLZAX010000049.1:0-1701 GCF_057607445.1 Xylanibacter sp.
TGCTAACTTGAAAAAGTAAATTCCAGTGCAGAAGTAAATTCCACACTCATTTAAAAGTTCTTGATTTTCTAAGAGTTTTATAAGCTCAAAACGCTTATTTCTGTTATAATAGGAGTAACTTCTTGGAAAAAACTGATTTGATGGTATGACAAACGGACCACTGGAAGGTAGTGTGCGAGACTAAATTCCACTGGTCATGTGAGGAAAATGTGAAAGTTTAATTTCCAGTCCGACAGCAGATTTCTAAGTGGTTGTTAATGGTTGAAGCGAATCAGCTTAGGCGTTAGATTGACCAAATCAGGGTCAATGCGCTTAAGCTGAAATGCGTTTAGGGTTTCTTTTCCGAGTGTCTCTAATGCGGCGTCATAAGGCGTGCTTCCATTAAGACTTTCCCTTGGAGTGGAGTTGATGTGATTCACGATTAGATTCACATCCCATTGTGTCAAAAATTCAAAACTAGTTCCTTTGGGAAGCACCATGCGAAGCATGGTGTGAGCCTGCTCAAGACCTCCTTTTTGTCCGCTACGCATGGGATCACAATAGTAGATGCTGGTACGCTGAATTTCATCCAGTCCTGTTTCAAGAGCGACAGGATCTCCGAATTCTGAACCTCTGTCTGTCAAGATATATTCAAAGACAGATAAGAACTCATAGGTGCCCATACGTTTTTCTAAACGGTCAAAAATAAGCCGGACAGCGCCTTTAGTACAACGATTCAGGAGAAAGGCAAGGAACAGCTTTTCCTTAGTGAAGAAAAAGGTCAGTAACGTCTTGTTGGATTCTCTGGATGAGTGTACCGTATCCATTTCTACAAAAGAGGATAACTGCAGCTCACTAAAATCACTGAATAACCTTTTCTCGAAGACGGTTCTGTTTGTAATCTGTGTTTTATGGCACTTTCGTGGCTTGAAGCCGGGCTTACGTTTTAAATCAATGTTTCTGGCTGTAAACAGACCTTGATCCAGATAGGTGTACAAGGAACGGACTGACATATCCAGTTCTGGATGATTGGTAATGATTTGATATGGAGATTGTCCCTGCTCGATTAAAGGAGAAACAATGCCATCCTTTTTGCGTAATTCATGTTTTGTCATGTTTATACCGGCTCTGGAACCGGAAAGCTTTTCACGGTATTTTCTATCAGCAAAACGTGCATCGTATCTGTATTTCTGGGCGATGGTGCAATGATTTATCTTTTTTGTGCAGCCATTACAGACATAGGGCGCCTTATCCAGTCTTTTGCACTGTTCCTTCACAAAATCCTTGCAAGTTTGATTACAGGTGGGGCAGGAAGTGCATTTTACATCGCAGAGAATGATTTTTCCGCAGACATTGGTTTTCCGGCAATGGAAGCGATGAATACAAAAGTTATGGGCATTATAGAAAGTACCTTTGTGATACCAGTCGGATAGACGGTGAGCCCTTACTTCTTTGGAAATGGTTGTTGGATCCTTGCAAAGAAAGCGGGCAATGTTCTTAAAGGTTTCTCCCTTGTTCAGTTCGTTTTCGATATAGATACGGTCTTCAAGGGAAAGGTGCTTCTGGTTTCCTGGAATATATTTACTCATGGATATCCTTCTTTCTACTGCTGTCAGAAAGAAAGATAACCTTACCATTTTTATATGAAAGAGTAAACCTTTACTGTGCGGGAGTAAATTCCACCACCAAATGGGGTGGTGGAATTTAAAATTTCATTTTTGG
>NZ_DBLZAX010000050.1:0-1663 GCF_057607445.1 Xylanibacter sp.
TTCTTCTATGGAACACATGCATTGCCAATTTCTATATGTGTCCCTGTAATTCGTTCTAATTCACGTTTGTATCTTGTAATCCGTTTTTCGAGTAATACTTTCTCGTCTATACCTACTCTTTCCGGATTATAAGTTGTTTGGTTTGCAACCATGGCAAAGAATATCTCGGCTACCTTGTGGGCAGTGGCAATGACTGCGGCTTTACCTCCGGCCCGTGAACGTATTCTGCGGTAGAAGTTCCCCAATTGGTTCTTCGCATTGGCGAGCGAAGAAGCGATACTTCTAAAAATCAACCCGACATTGTTCCGACGGTGTGGCACGTGGCTTGATATTCTTTTTCCTCCTGATATCTTGGTGTTCGGTGAGATGTTGCACCAACAGCAGAACTGTTTGGAAGACGGGAACTTCCGGGTAAAGTCGTGCCCCAGTTCACTCATCAGTTCAAGTGCGGTCAGGTGGCTTATGCCCGGTATCTCAAAAACGTTCACTCCCCACATTTCGTATGCTTTCCTTTCCACGTCGAAGCCCACGGTATGCCTGGTCTTTTTATAATCGCGGCGTTTTTTTGCCGGGCTATATGAAGTATCTTCCACTTTGGCAACCTCCGCACGGTAGTTTTCCATGAGTTTCTCCAGTTCTGCATCGCACTCGCCAAGTTGGGTACAATAATGTTTGAAAGTATCATAGTTTTGCCTGAGGACAAACATGAGGTCTTCTTCCCAGTTGCCCTCAAGTGCCTTGGCTATTTCCTCTTTCGGAGTCTTGCACTGGATGTCAGCCAGGTCCGCAAGTCTCTTGGGGTCACGTTCACCTGCAAGAATGGCCTCGATGATACGTATGCCGGATTTTCCCGTAATGTCAGACAGGACAAGCGTAAGTTTTATGTTCATCTGCTGCATGGCTTTCTGCATACGCAGGACTATGCTTGAGGCCTCACGCGAGAGGGTGTCACGGTGACGGGTGAGTGTCCTCATCCGTTTGGCGTCGTTGTGCGGTTGGAAACTTGCCTTGAGCAACCCGTACTGGTGCAGCAACATCAGCCATTCGGCATCCGACTCGTCGGTTTTCCTCTCCGTTATGTTCTTCACGTCCCTTGCGTTGGTCAATACGACATCCAGTCCGTCTTCCTGAAGGCGGCAGAACAGCGGTATCCAGTAAACCCCGGTGGATTCCATTGCGACTGTCTTTATGCCGCACTCCCTGAGCCATGCCGAGATGGCATGCAGGTCGGATGTATATGCTCCGAACGCGCGGTTGTTGTCCTTGGATCGGTCGGCAGGGACGCAAACTTGCATGATACCGTCCGCGATGTCTATCCCCGCCGCATCGGGATTAACTATCCGAAGTTCCGCACCTTTGGCGGTCTTGACTTTTTTTGCTTTCTTTGCCATGGTAATATCGTTACTCTTGTTGATGGATAAATGGCATAAGCCATGTCCTGTCGATGAGCATTCTTCTATACGGCCTCTGACGACCAATCTTCGATTCGCAGGACAAGGAGCCATACTCTTTTGTGGGATTGAAAACCCAAGAAAAAAACGGCTTGCTTCTTATGCCTACAGCAAAGGTAACTAAAAACGTTTCTGCCGCCACAGGCGGCGGAAACGTTCTGTGTTCCACTCTGATTTCAATCAAGACAAAGGCTTGGCTTTACTCTTTTCGC
>NZ_DBLZAX010000051.1:0-1628 GCF_057607445.1 Xylanibacter sp.
CATTATGGATTTAGCAGAAAATCGATTTGGAAAAACCTGGAAACATTTCCTTGAAGTATTGAAAGTAGACTACAATTGTTCTTTAGCCGATGTTTGCCGTGATCAGCATACCACTCTTGGAGGTATGAGTTCCTGGATGTCCAGACGGGGTTATAGCGTTAAACAAGCCAAGGCGGATGTGGTCCGTGATTATTATGGCGGCGTTGAACCCTCCCGACCGACAACTTCCTCTCCTTCGTTCACTCAAATAGCCCCCGTCATGTTGTCGGAAGAAGAGTTTAGTCTTTCCGGGATCACAATCACCTTTAACAGCGGAACGACCATTTCGGTCAAACGGGCCACTCCCGGGGGTATTATTAAAATGTTACGCGATTACGAAAGAAAGGAGGGGGATCCATGTATTCTCTAACATCAGCCAATCGCTACTATCTGTACCAGGGCTTTGTCCGTATGAACCTTGGCATTGACGGTTTATTCAAAATCATACGCTCTCAAATGAAGGAGCTGTCCCCCATTTCCGGAGATATATTTTTATTCTTTGGCAAAAACCGGCAGAGTGTAAAAATACTGCGTTGGGATGGTGATGGCTTTCTCCTGTACTACAAGCGTCTGGAAGGTGGAAGTTTTGAGTTGCCGACATTTAACCCCCATACAGGCAATTATGAGATCTCTTATCAGGTTTTGTCTTTTATCTTAAATGGAGTGTCATTGAAGTCTGTACGGTTGCGAAAACGTTTTAGGATTTAATGTAATATACTGTATATTAACTGTTTGATTTTAAATTACCATCCGATTATTTTGGCCGACTCATTGATTTTTTGTATCTTTACGCCATGAAAAAGGATGAGGTCATAGAGTTATTGAAGGAGCAAATCAAGGAGTTGCGGGATGATAACAACAGACTCCTGGACCAGATAGATGATTTGATAAAGGAGGTTTCTTCCCTTAAAGAGGCACTCCTTCAAAAAGGCGAATCTCTTGGCAAGCAACAGCGTCTTACCAAGGGGATCGCCAAACTTGTATCAAACACATCCGAACAGCAACAACCCCCTCAACCTGCATTGCCGGAGGAAGAGCGGCAGAAGAGAGAAGCAGAAAAAGCAGATAAGCGTAAAGCCAGAAAGAACAATGGGGCCAAACGTGACATGCATTATGAGATGGAGCAGGAGGAACATGACGTTTATCCCGACGATCCTGATTTTGACATCAATAAAGCCCGGCTGGTTACCACCGCTCCCAGAATATGTGTCCGCTATGAATGTGTACCCATGCGCTTCATCAAGCACGTCTACAAGATACACACCTACGCGCAAGACGGTTGTCTCTTTGAGGGAAAAACACCGGTCTCGGCTTTCTTGAATTCCAGCTATGACGGCTCATTCATTGCCGGGCTGATGGAATTGCGTTATATACAATCGCTACCGGTTGAAAGAATCATCAACTACTTCGAAAGTCATGGCTTTACGCTGAAGAAACCTACGGCTCATAAGTTGATGGAAAAAGCCTCAAGCCTCTTTGAAAATCTTTATAAGTGTATCCGGCAGACAGCTTTGAGTGATCCTTATAAGGCAGCCGACGAAACCTATTACAAAATACTCGTCCCGGAAAAGAACAGCAAGGGAAAAGGA
>NZ_DBLZAX010000052.1:0-1588 GCF_057607445.1 Xylanibacter sp.
CCTCAAATCCGCGACTTCCCTCACGAAGTGCTACAGACTGAAGAGAAATGTGCTTTTGATTAGAAATCCACCCATTCAGTCCGCTCGTCCGTTTCAATGCGCATACCATCCCCTTACCCCATAAAGCGACTTGAGGCAATACGCAATCAGTGGCCATCAAGTGATGGGAATCATCCGGAAGAAGTCTTGAAGGCTTCTGCATAGGCATGGTTGCCGGTGTAGATGTTCAGCACGTGTTGCCTTGCGGTCTTAATCCACTTGGCTGGTACGGAGATGAACCTGAAGACAAACGCCTTGATGCGGCTGGTTTCCTTGAGCCCGAACTTCTTGACTTCAATCCTTTGCATGATGGCCTTGTAGAAGTTGCGTATCAATGCTGTCAGGAGCAGGAACACAGTATTTTCCGCCATGAAGGATTTTGGAAGCCTGTTCCATCCGAATCCATTGTTCATGTCATCGAAGATACGTTCCTTGCCACCACGCATGTCATAGAATTCCACGATGTCCCTCATGGATGATTCGTAGTCATTGGTCAGGATGCAGCGGTAGGTGTATTCCCCCTCCCACAGGTCAAGTTCACCGCTCATGCGTCTCTGTCTCTGGATTACCAGGCGGTACGGTTTGCCTTTCCACTTCTCAACGAGAATGGAGTTCAACTCAAATTCAATGCCGTTTATTTCTTCCTTCTTCCATCCTCTGAGCGCGAATATGTCGTCATAGAGCGAACTGCAGCGGTTGGCGCGTATGTAGAATGTCCTGCAATGCTTCCTGGCCTCATCCACAATGTCTTCAGAGCATGAGCCGCAGTCGGCCCTGAAGCGGTTGACTGTCAGTTTCCTTTCTTCAAGCCTCCCGAAAATCCTCTTCAGCGTGTCCTGCTGGTGGAAGCGCACGTTGGTGTTGCCGTCGCTGTTCTCTATGCCGACAACCATGTCGCCGATAACGGCCACGCCGGGCCTGTAGCCAGGAAATTTCTTGTATGTGGGCTTTGCATCGTACTTCTCCGCCTCAATGAACTGGTGGTCGAAGTCAACGTCATACTCCCCGCCCTCCTTCAGCTGCCCTGTGGCCAACAGGCAATTCAGGAGCAATGTGTTGAGCGTGTCTGCCGTATTGAAGTCATAGGACTTTCCTGAATCAGATGTGTATGAGATATTTTCCCCGGTCAGTTCGTTTATTGCCCTGAGGATGGTGTCGGCGCTGCAGGTGCGGAGTGTGGGGTGAAGGGAAAGATGACTCATTAAGTGGGTGGTGACATCCTCAACGCAAGAGCCGCCGCAGAAGTAGACGCACATGAGCGAGCGTATGATTTCGCTGTATTGATAACCATAGAGTTTGCATCTCAACCCAAGCGTTGAGTCAATTGTAGGGGAGAGAAGGGAGGAAAATTGCTCCATGATTGGAAATATGCCTCCAAAAGGAGTGAGTTTCTCGGATTTTATTGCTACCTTTGCCATGTCTGTTACGGTTTCCTTTGTCTTTGGATTCGCAACACTAAGATAAGTGAAAACTCTGACATGGCAAAATCCTGGGCAACATTTTGTTGCCCAGGAACTTATAAAAATAATTATCAATCATGTTGCGGAAT
>NZ_DBLZAX010000053.1:0-1587 GCF_057607445.1 Xylanibacter sp.
TCGCTCGACAAAGCTAAGGCTTCCTTCAGCAGGCTGTTCTCCAGCTCTGTCCGGCTCTGACGGTTCAGTTCTTGGAGCTGTTCTCTCGGACTTGCCTGCTCTGACTTCTGCTGTTCGTGCATTTCTCTCAAACTCATGCTCCAGTTCCTCCTTTCCAAAACTCATGTTGTAGTATTTTTCCAGCTTATTATTACGAATTTTACAAGCCTTTTCTCCTGCCTGCTTCCTTGCTAAGTCGGTATATGTGATGTACTTGTGGCTGTCCTGCCAGTCTACTCCGTACCCTCTTTCATTCATCAGCCGGATAAAGGTTTCCCGGCTGGTCGCTGTTTCCTTACAGTCCAGTACCGCCAGGGCAATGTCCTGAACATAACTTTTCACTTTCCCCTGCTCTGCCTGCTTCAGAAGCTGGTACGTCTCTTTTTTCCATGCCACTGTTTCCTCTCGTTCCGCTCCTTCAAAGGTCTTTCCCTTTTCCGGGACGTGCAGCCCCTGCTCTTGGCTCTGTGCGTTGCACCGCTCCTTCAGCTCCCGAAGGTCGGCACTGCTCCACTGGAGCTTGTGCCCGTCCTCAAAATTGACAGAATTGACGATAAAGTGCGTATGGACATGGTCTTTGTCCTTATGGGTAGCCACAAGCACCTCAAACCCTTTCCATGCCGGCGTATTCTCTGCAAGCTGTAATGCGTTCCTGTGTGCCTGCTCCGGCGTGATTTTCTCGTCCTTATGGTAGCTCTGGACAAAATGCTTGTATGTCCTTCCCCCGGTTTTCTCCCATAGTTCCTTGGTAGCCTGCATTTCCTCCTTTGCTGTCTCTGCTTCACAATGCAGACCGCTGACAAGCTTCTCCTCTGTCTTTTCTTCTTTCGTCACATAATCAATCGCCTGTCCTATGCCTGCCTTTGAAGATACCGCCTTAATAACTGCCATACTTGCTTCAGCTCCTCCCCTTGTTCCCGCACCTCGGCTTCACTTGGCAGCACTCCGCCCTCATTACACCGCTTTGCTATCTGGTTGAGGTTGTTCCCGATCCGCTTCAGCTCCGGGATAAATTCTTTGATACCGTCCGTATTCACGATCTGCTTCTCCAGCACACAGGAAAGGATATACTCCTGCTGGTTCTTCCCGCTCTGGAGAACCTTCTCCTGCAACTGCTGGTATTCTTCCTCGTTTACCCGGAAAGATAGCTGTTTTGGTCTTGTCTTGTTCATGGCTGCTTTCCCTCCTGTTCCCGGACAATGTTCTCTTTTCCCCCTAATTCTTTTTCATGCAAATCATCTGCGTATTCAAAACCATATTCTTGTGAAGCTATCTGCTCCAGCCTTGCCATTGTCTTTCTCGCTTCCCATTGTGCTTCTTCACTGCGGGCTGTCCGAAAATCCAGCACTGCCAGATGATACTGATTTTCGATATACTTCTTGTCCATGATGACCTCACTTTCCCGGTGGTATTACCACCGCATGACGAGCCTTCCGGCTCTGATTTAAGGGGGATTGAAGGGGGGCTTGCCACCCTCACAAGTTCTAAAGTGGTAACACTTTAGGGAACTTGCAATATATCCGCTACACATATTATAGCATGATAGAC
>NZ_DBLZAX010000054.1:0-1411 GCF_057607445.1 Xylanibacter sp.
CCTAAAATCCGCAACTATCATCCAATACACGATTAAGGGTAGATTTATGAGTCGTTAGTAGTAGCTTTCAGTAAAAAGCAACAGCACAACATCAATATGTAGCCAACATCCCCTTACCCCACGATGCGACTTGAGGAAATACGCAGATTCTAACCGGAAAGAAAGGATTCTTATCCGAATTCTGTTTTGAAGGGTTTTGCATAAGCGCGGTTCTCTGTGTAGATATTCAGCACGTATTGCCTTGCAGTCATGATCCACTTGGCAGGTACGGAGATGAATCTGAAGACAAAAGCCTTTATGCGACTCGTTTTCTTGAGCCCAAAAGCCTTGGTGTCAAGCCTGCTCATGATGGTCTTGTAGAAATTGTGTATCAATGCAGTAAGCAGAAGAAAGACAGTATTCTCCGCCATGAATGACTTGGGGAGCCTGCTCCAACCGAATCCGTTGTTCATGTCGTCAAAGATACGTTCCTTGCCGCCACGCAGATTGTAGAATTCAACAATGTCCCTTGTCGATGACTTGTAATCGTTGGTCAGAATACAACGGTAAGTGTATTCGCCTTCCCATAGGTCAAGGTCGCCACTGTTGCGTCTTTGTCTCTGGATGACAAGACGATAGCACTTGCCTTCCCATTTCTCAACGAGAATGGAATTGAGTTCGAACTGGATGCCGTTAATCTCCTCCGTCTTCCATCCTCTCAGAGCAAAGATGTCATTGTAGAGCGAACTGCATCGGTTGGCACGGATGTAGAAATGTTTGCAATGCTTCTCTATCTCACTGACGATTTCCTTCGAGCAGGAACCGCAGTCTGCCCTGAAGCGATTTACACGGATGTTCTGGGATTCCAGAAGAGCGAAGAATCTCTTATGGGTGTCTGCCTGATGAAAACGCACATTCGTGTTGCCATCGCTGTTCTCGATATAGACTATCTTGTCACCGATAACATATACGCCAGGCCTGTAGCCGAGGAACTTTTTGTAGGTCGGTTTTGCATCATACTTCTCCGTTTCAAGAAACTGATGGTCAAAGTCAACATCGTATTCCTCAATTTCCTTCAACTCGCCTGTAGAAACCAAAGCGTTTATAAGCAATGTGTTGAGTTTGTCTGCAGTATTGAAATCATAGGTCTTGCCTTGGTCGGAAGTATAGGAGATGTTTTCCTGTGTCAGTTCCTTGATGGCTCTGAGGATGGTATCAGAGCTGCATGTACGAAGGGTAGGATGATACGAGAGATGGCGCATCAGTTGTGACGTTACGTCTTCCACGCATGAGCCGCCACAGAAATAAACGCTCATCAGCGAACGGACTATCTCGCTGAACTGATATCCGATGATACTGCGGCATCTCTGACCCAGTGTTGAGTCGATAACGGGTGAAAGCATGGAGTCAAATTTCTCCATGATTGAAAAAA
>NZ_DBLZAX010000055.1:0-1386 GCF_057607445.1 Xylanibacter sp.
TTTTTTGCCTTCTAATTCACATTGCATCGCTTCTACAAGACGGTATAAAATGCGTTTTTCGTAAACTGAAAAATCGTATTTAGACACGGTCATTAAGTAACTCTGTATCACATCTTTATTCGTTATCTTCACAGCCATATTCATTTGTCTTTTAAAAACGAGAGATTGAATGTTCGCAAATATAGAAATTAAAAACGAGATTGAAAAATGTATCTCCACGAAAACATTCAAAAACTCGTTTTTAAAGAGTGAAATAGCATTCGAAAACTCGTTTATAACATTCAAAAACTCGTTTTTTGTTTCATGAATTGTATTGTATTTGTATGACATACAGAATTTTATTAGCGTTTTTCTAAAATTTGATAAGCATATAACAAGTTATGCTTTAAAACAAGTCATTAAAATTTTAGAATGTAACCGATTCTAAAGTCAAAATCGTTTTTTATTGTGTTTGAACAGAAGCAAAAAACATATGGACGAAAAAAACAGGGGAGAAGCAAGCAAAACTAGTGCAGCGATTTTTTGGGGAAGATTTTTCCGCGTGTTAAAATATGTATTATTGTGTTTATTTGTTTTGATTCTATTGGAGATTGATATACTTTGTTATACATTTGCAATAAAAAGTATAACAATATGGAAGTAGTAGTAAAAAAACTAACGGCATTTAGGCTTAACAACGATTTATTGGATATGCTGAAAAGCGCTGCCAAACGTGAACACAGGAGCCTGAATAATTTCGTGGAATGTCTTTTAATGGATGCAATGTATTCAGAACCCAACGAGGAAACCAAAGCAGCCATTGAGGAAGCCCGTGCAGAAAAGAACTTAAAAACAATCGACACAAGCAGTTTTGAGAACTTCTTAAAATCTTGCAGTGAATGAGAAAGGTTAAAAGCGGCAGTCAATTCCGAAAAGACTTGAAGCGGTATAAAAACGATACTGCAAAGCTGGAAAAGCTTTATGATATTGTCGGATTTTTGGAACGTTGCGAAGATATACCTAAAGAGTTTAAACCGCATATGCTTTCGGGAAATTATGCAGGGCACATGGAATGTCATGTGGAAAATGATTTTCTTTTGATATGGATTGATGATGAAGTGGTAAAGTTGGTTAGACTTGGCAGTCATTCGGAATTGTTCGGGAAGAAAAAGAAACGGTAGAAATGTATTAAAAGTCAATGGTTGATAGATAGCCATTGACTTTTTGTGTTTTGTGTACAATTTATTCTGTGTGGTTCCCGGCTGCTGGAATGTGTGTTTACATGGCTGGGATAGGTTCTTTCTTAGTGCCTCGCTCCGACTTCTCCCCGTCCCCCTTGTACGAGCTTTCGCCGTACCGCAGGGGAGGGTGTTCGTCGATTGCTCGGCAGTCGAAAGAATAGCAAGA
>NZ_DBLZAX010000056.1:0-1359 GCF_057607445.1 Xylanibacter sp.
TAAAATATTTATATTTGCGGAATCAAACAAACACAGAAACATTATGCATCTTGATGAATTGAAATGCCATGCGACCGACCTCGTCCGCCTTCTCCCCAGACAGATGCTGGCACGGCTCGCGAAATCCACGGAAGTGGACCGCTACGCCAAGGAACTGCAGGGGGAGCGCCTTTTCAACCTGCTGCTTTATGGGCTGATCCGCTGCAAGCGGTTGAGCCAGCGCAAACTGGAGAAGGTGTTCGAGAGCCGCGCTTTCTGCACCCTGTTCGACTACTCGCTTGGGGAAAGGGTTTCGCACAGTTCCATCTCGGAACGCCTCTCGAAAGTGAATGTGGAGTTTTTCCGCAAGGCATACGAAGTGTTCTACGACAAGCTGCACAGCCTCTACACGCCGCGTGAGATAGAGCGCAAGCTGCTGGTAAGGGTGGACAGCACCCTCGTTGCCGAAACCTGCAACAAGCTCAAGAAGGGCTTCACCGTAGGCAAGCGTCCGGTTGGAAAGGATGCCTGCAGGCAACGGCGGCAGGTGAAATACACGATGGGGTACGAAGGCTTCGCCGCGAAGCTGGCCGAGGTGCTGGACGAGCCGGCTTATCTGAGCGAGGACATCGCCCTGCCCGAGGCGATAGACAGGATGATAAAGAAGGACCCCGAACACAGCAACTTCTACGTCTTTGACCGCGGGCTGTCATCGTTGCGCGCATACGATTCGATGACGGAACAGCACGCCAGGTTCGTGGGCCGCATCAAGACCAACCGCAGCATGGAGACGGTGCGCGTGCTGGAAATCCCGGAGGCCGACAAGTGCGCTCCGGAAAAGCTGGTGCTGGATGAGGACAAGGTCGTACACCTGCGTGAAGGGGGGAGCCGCAAATTCGGCACGGAGGAATACCGCGTCATCACGGCCCATTTCAAGGAGCCGCGTGACACCACACGCCCCCAAAACAAAGGGAAAGCCAAACGCGTGGAAAACCGCATATGCTTCATCACCAACGACATGGAACTGCCGGCCAAGGAGGTTGCCGAAATTTACCGCCGCCGTTGGGACATCGAGGTGTTTTTCCGTTTCCTCAAGCAGGAACTCTCCTTCAGCCATTTCCTGTCGGTCAACGAGAACGGCCTGCAGGTCATCCTTTACATGACGCTCATAACGGCCATGCTTGTCATGATATACAAGCGTGAGAACAAGCTGGGGTATTCCATGGCCGTCTTCACTCTCGATTTGGAAATGGAAGACTATGCGATGGGACTTGCCTCGGAGATGGCTGCCGGAAATCGCGGGACACCGCACGGAAGCCAAAAAGGGAAACACAAGCGTCTGGAAGCAAATGGCTTAACGTCTTAGATCTTCCGACCACT
>NZ_DBLZAX010000057.1:0-1184 GCF_057607445.1 Xylanibacter sp.
AGGGGGATTGAAGGGGGGCTTGCCACCCTCACAAGTTCTAAAGTGGTAACACTTTAGGGAACTTGCAATATATCCGCTACACATATTATAGCATGATAGACACCCTATATCAAGCGGATATATTCGTGCGTATATTCTGCCAAGAATATAGTGGAGCTTACTTCCTCTTGGGCGACTTTGAAAGTGTAGGAGGGAGACAGTCAAGGGCTTGTTTTTTATCTGCAGTATGAGCTTCGGCTTGCCGATCAGCGAGTACAGCAGATAAAAAATGGTCGCAGACCACCCTTTACTTTCTTCCGCCGGAACGGACAATGAAGCACAGGGGGAAGTAACGGAACGGACGGACAGCCGTTTTCCCCTCCGGCATTATAGCCAACAAAAAAGAGTATCAAGGGTAAACGCTGCGGTCTATGACCGCCCTTGACACTCTTTTCCTTATGGCTTTGATAATAAACAAGGGGAAATGGCTTCTTGTGGCATTTCTGCCCCTGTGATATAATGAACGACGCTACCGCCCCCAGACAGGTAGAGAAAGGGGGTGAACCGCATGAGTGAACTTCTGTCATTTTTTCTCTCTGTTTTGGCAAGTGTAGTTGCCTACTACATCTGCAAATGGTTGGACGGAGAAGAATAACTGGTAGCCAGCCTTGGGATTAAGCCACCCACCCAGAACGGAATAGAAAAGCCCCGGAGTCGCAACCTCCGGGGCTTTTTGCTGTGCCACATGAGCACTTCTGTCATTTTCGCCTACTGGTATTATAGCATATGCCTTTCGGCATTTCAAGTATACCCTACTTCCACCACTTCAATACAGTATGCCGGCTAAGCCCAGTTTCTCTCTCACAATCTATCTTCTTTCCGTCCGGATGCTGCTGTTTCCATTCTTCGACAATCTTCGACTTTTCTCCGCTGCCTTTTGGTCTACCCTCTTTATTTCTCCATGCTCCATTTGGATAATCCAATGTTTGTACCAACCTTGCACGCTCTAAATGTTCAGCCTGTTTTCTTCCGTTCCGTTTGCTTGCTGGCATAGCAATAGCCGATACTCTTTCGGCTTCCCTGCGACTGTATGTGACATAATTCTCTTGATAAAACTGCATGGCGTCCAGTATATCACGCTTGGTAAAGCGGTTATGCTCATCATCTGACATATCATCAAGGAACTGCAATAGGGAAAAAGCGTC
>NZ_DBLZAX010000058.1:0-1107 GCF_057607445.1 Xylanibacter sp.
AACTGCAATAGGGAAAAAGCGTCTGTAAAAAGCTCATCTTCCGGAATATCGCACTTAACGGCATAGGACGCCAAAACGCAAAGGCAGCTGTATCTGTGCCCTACAGAAGCCCCCTCTTTTATTTTCCGCAGCCACCAATCATATAAGTCCCTTTTGACATGCCAGCGCTCACGGCGCTCCCCCTGCACAATTCGCTTTTCATACCATTCCGGGTACTTCTTCCGGGCTTCGGCAAGACTCAAATCGCTCTTATAGTGAAAATCCGTGACCGCCTTGCTCTTATCCATAAGATACCCGTTCAAATACTCAATCGTCACTCTCTCGCCCGTTTCAAAAGCCTTTACCGGGTATCTCTTTCCCAGCTTTGACTGCGTTCCAACCATACGGAAGCCCTGAAAAATCCCCTGATACTGAACCTGTTCCCGTTCTGTGAAAGTGCTTGTATAACGGTTCCAGACTTTCGCAATCAGCTCATACTTGAACTCTCGAAGCTTATCCTGCAAATGCTTATACAAGGGAACCGGCTTTTCCAGCAGATAATATAAATGCAGCCCGTGACCGCTGTTAATACAGTAAGTGCATTTCGGGATAATATCATGGTTCATTTGATGGAACACATCACGGAGCTGCGGCATCTCCACCCCGTCAAGGTCTATCGCTATCCCATACAGCCACCTTGCATTGGCTGCCGTCCGATTTCTGCCGGAATACGCCACAGGGGACATGACAGCAAACTCTGCCCCCTTGACCTCATCAATGACCGACAAATCATCAAATACAATCCGATTCTTCGCCTTATCATTCTCAACTATGGTTATAATGCCATTTGCCTTTCCGTCCTCAAAATGCCCCTTTCTCTCAAAACTTCCCTCTGGAAAAACAGCCCGATAAAACTCTTTCGGCTTCACTTCCTCAAAGAACTGCCCCAGCCATTCATTTTTCAGCTTATACAACTGCTTTTCAGTCGGTTTTTTTGCCATATTCCCACCACCTTTTTCTCCCCTCCAAAACACCTATAGGGGGCTTATATTATCAATACAGTTTATTGCACATTTTTGACCTCTTAAAAAAGGGCTGGTTTTCTCTCCCTTTCCCCACCCCTAAAAA
>NZ_DBLZAX010000060.1:0-1008 GCF_057607445.1 Xylanibacter sp.
CGGCATGGAATCCGCATTCCGGTACTTGATGAAAACGGAGTACAGAAAGTCGGGGCAAGAAACCGAAAACAATGGAAACGGGTTCTGACCGATGCTACCGGCTGGAATAATCCAAAGAATTGTGAGTTATGGCGAAGCGAATGGGCTGGGATGTGTAACCGGCATTTATCCATAGACAATCAGATTGACCACCGCTCTTATGAAAGACAGGGCAAATTAAAAATCCCTACGATTCATGAGGGTGCGGATGCAAGAAAGATTGAGGAAAAATATCTCACCGGACAGATATGGAATGGTTCATGGAAGGTAGAGGAAAACCAGATGATTAAAAAACAAAATGCACTACTGCAAAAGGTAATCACAACCTTTGGTAAGGTATCCGGTGCATTGTCAATATGGAAGGAGTGGTTGAATGACATTAGAAGAAAGCAAAGAAGTAATTCCCATGATGGAAGCAATGATTACACAGATAGAGGAACAGCAGAATATCATGGCAGAGATGCTTCAGGAGATACAGGAAAAGGACGAGAAGCTGATGTGCTTTCAGGAGCAGGAAGAACGATTGCAGCAATTAGAGAAAGAATTGTCAGAGCTGCTACAAATCTTACCGGATACAGAAGAACTGTTGATGCTTCTGGAAGAAAAGACAGACCAGATACAGAAACTCACAGACGAAAATCAGCAATGGCAGGAATTGGCACAGAAATTAAACAGCGAGAACCGGCTATTGCAGAAACAGAACAGCGAATTACTGAACTTGAACAGCAATTAGAGAAAGGAAGGTTGATTGATGAACGAATTAAGAAACTCAAAGAGCGACGATCAACTGGAAGAACTGCTAATGCTGACGGAGCAGATGCAGGAAGAACTCGACCAGAAAGACCGGACTATCAGGAAACTGAAAGTGCAGCTCGACGAATCGCTGACCTTGAACGAGAGGTTAAACAGCGAGAACAGAGCAGGGAACATTCAAGCCTTAAAGAACGACTTGAGGAAAACAAAAGAATT